>SLQC01000218.1 GCA_007131625.1 Balneolales bacterium
CATCGCAGCACTTCCAAAACCGCCACGGGCAAAAAAAATAATGTCTACAGCGGGATTTTCGATGAGTTCCATCAATTCGGTGGCCCGGGATTCGGCACTACCTGCCAGGTAGTTGTCACGAGCATAACAACCGGGGGTTGTTAGTACACGATAGCCCAAACTTTCGAAATAACGTACTCCGTTTTGCAGTCTGTCTTCTTCAACCGGTGAGGAAGGGGCCATTATACCGATGGTACCTTGTCGTTGAAGAGGATGGAGTTTTGTCATGGGAACTACAGTATTCAGTTGTCGTCAGCAGGCCGAAATACGTAATAATTGTCCAGGCTCCAGCGAACCTGCATAATGGTTATGACAATTATGGCTGTCAGTGGCACAGCGATCAGCATACCGAAAATTCCCGCCAGTTCGGCTCCGGTCATGATTACAAAAAGTATCACCAGAGGATGCAAGTTGGCAGAGCGTGAAAAAAGCAACGGTTGAACAAAGATGTTATCAATGATCTGTGTGACCAAAATTGCGCCGATGACATAAATAACAAGTGAAAAATCTCCGGTTTCGAGAACTGAGACAATGATCGATAGTATATAACCGATGATTGGTCCGAAATATGGTATAATGTTAGCCACACCGGCGGCAATACCCACGGAAAGAGCATTGTTCAAACCGACTATGTTGAGTGTTATGGTTGCAGTTGTTGCGATAATTATGCTTTGCAGACCGACGCTTTTGAAATAGGAGACCAGTCGCTTTTCCACCTTTTCAATACCGGTAAGAACGGTTTCAAAGTACTTGTTGGGAACCAGTTGCAGCATGTTTCGACGAATACTGGCACCGTCTTTCAAAATAAAGAAAGTCGCGAATGGTACAACCAGTAAAGCCCAGAATATGTTCGCAAAAATTCCGAAAATGTTATTGACAGTCCGGCTGATATTGTCTGTTTGAAACAGCATCTCCACTGCATTCGGCACATTTTCCCGTAAAATACCATCCGGAAGAAACGGGATTTTTTCAAGGATCTGATCTTCGATTTGTGCTGTTACGGCCAGGATGGCATCCAGATTGAGCTGCTGTCCGAGCATGATCACCTGATTTAAAACAGCCGGCAACACTGTACTTGAGAACCAGACGAGCATCAGAATGAGGGAGGCAACTACGATACTGATAGCCAGGGTACGGTGTATTCCAACGGACTGCATTCTGTTTACAAAAGGGTCCAGTATATAACTAATGACCAGTGCGATCAGGGCATACAGCACCAGAACGAAGAAACGGTATAATATTAACAGGACCAGCAAGACTACTGCAAGTCCTATTATGAACCTCAGAAAGGTTTCAATATTAAGTTTCTTCATTTTCCAGCTGTTTTAGCACATAATCGGCTTTATCCAATACCTGATTCCCGGGGAAACCGCGCCCTACGAGGAAGTTAACCAGTTTCTTTTTTCGTTTGAAACCGGGTTCGACTCTCATTAGCCGTTTTCTTGCGCTTTTGGCTGCATCGACAAGCAGGTCATCGATGGCACCATCCGGAAGCAGTGCTTCCAACGCCCTGTCAATATACTGTTTTTTTATTCCTTTTTGAGACAAAGCCATACGTATTTTTAAAGGTCCCCATGCCTTGGTTCCGGCTTTGCTTTCTGCAAATTGACAGGCATAAAGCGCATCGTCTATCAATCCTTTTTCCAAAAACTCCTGCGTGACTCCTGCTATTTCTTCTGACGTATACCCTTTTTGTCTGCTTTTTACAAGTATTTCTCCCGAGCTGTGATTCCGCACCGACAGCCAGCGGTACATCTGATCTTTCAGCCGATATCTGCGATCTTCCCGCTGTAGTTGATTGCAGATATCCTCTGTTATCATGTCCCCCTTTCGTAGTCCGGCTTCCTTTACGACGAAGATAGAAAAGTCGTTGAGCAAATCACCGTTTACAAAGAGTAAAACCCGATCGCTCTTATTCTTATGAGTGGTAATATCGGTGCATCTGCCGGGTAATGCTACCGGAATTTCATCCATCATGCGGTATTTTGGAACCGGCAATGGTTAACCCCTGACCACTACCGGGTAGACAGGTAAACCATTACCGGTATGACAGGCATCAGTTATTTGCTGAATCGATTGATTTTGAAGTGGCTTGATCGTTGTTTTTAGCTGATGAAGTGTCCGGGTCGTTGTTTTTGGCAGCAGATGACCTGGCGGATACTTTTGCCGGTTCCTCTTTCCCGTTTTCGGGAAAATGCTCGGGCATCAATTTGTTGCGGACGATCTGTTCAATTTTTGAACAGAGCATTTCATCTTCATCCAGGAACTGAAGGGCGGAGTCTGTCCCCTGACCGATAGGTTCCCCGTCATATCGGAACCAGCTTCCCCGCTTCTGCACAATATCAAACTGCACGGCAAGATCAAGCAATTCGGCAATTCGGGATATCCCCTTGCCGTACATAATATTAAATTCGCAGGTCTTGAAGGGTGGTGCGACCTTGTTCTTTACCACTTTAACTTTGGTACGATTTCCGATGACTTCATCACCCCGTTTGATCGCACCTATTCGCCGGATATCGATTCGGACCGATGAGTAAAATTTCAACGCTTTACCGCCGGTTGTGGTTTCGGGATTGCCGAACATCACACCGATTTTCTCTCGCAGCTGATTGATGAAAATAACGGAGGTATGTGTTCTGTTGACGATACCTGTCAATTTGCGCAGTGCCTGAGACATCAGTCGGGCTTGCAGTCCGACCTGGGAATCACCCATTTCACCATCCAGTTCTGCACGGGGTACCAAAGCTGCCACAGAATCGATTACAACGACATCGAGTGCGGCAGAGCGAATCAGCGTCTCTGCAATTTCCAGAGCCTGTTCGCCGCTGTCAGGCTGCGATATCAGCAATTCGTCAATTTTAATCCCGAGCGCTTTTCCGTATTTCGGGTCAAAGGCGTGTTCCGCATCAATAATCGCTGCGTGGCCACCGGTTTTCTGGGCTTGTGCAATCACATGCAGAGCCAGCGTTGTTTTACCGCTGGATTCCGGTCCATATATCTCTGTTACACGGCCACGCGGAATACCGCCGACACCAAGAGCGTGATCCACCGACAGGGATCCGGTCGATATGACTGGTATATTTGCTATGGCCTGGTCACCCAGACGCATGATGGTTCCTTTGCCGTGCTGTTTTTCAATCTGGCCTACCGCCAGCTCAATAGCTTTTAATCGATCATTATCAGACATGGGATGGCTCCTTTTTATATATGTGTAAAATATGTTCGAATATACTTTCTTTTTATATCAATACCAAAATTCGGTATGAAATTCGGTGTGCAGGTACATTTGCCGGTATGACAAGGAAACCGATTAAAACTTACAACCCATTTTGTGATAAATCCAGTGATATTATCGCCATTTTGTATGGTATACACGGATTTGACAGCCAGGTGGTTCGATATCGGAAAGAAAGTTTGCTATCTTCCAGACAGTGAATTCCTGTATTGTTTTTCATGATCGACACACATTCCCATATATATCTGCCGGTTTTTCAGCCCGACCTTTCCGAAGTTCTGCAGCGGGCGTCCGACTGTGGTGTTACGGATATCATCATGCCGGCAATTGACTACGGTTCGCTTGCACAAATGGAAACTCTGCGCCATCCCGATATCCGGTTTCATGAAATGGTGGGGATTCATCCCTGTGAAGTGGACGGCACCCGGTGTAATCTGGAAGCAATGCTGCTGGCAAAAGGTGCATCCCCGGAGATTGTCGGAATCGGAGAGACCGGACTTGATTACTACTGGTCGAAGGATCATGTGGATGCCCAGAAAATCAGCCTGAGGCAGCACTGCAAAGTGGCACGGGATCTTGGCAAACCGGTCGTACTGCATAATCGGGGCAGCACCGATGATCTGTTGGATATCTTTGATGAACTGCAGGATGGACGGCTTGCCGGCATCTGGCACTGCTTCAACGGGACGATGGACCAGGCCCGGCGCGCCATCGATCTGGGTCTGTATCTAGGCATAGGCGGTGTGGTGACCTTCAAGAATGCCGGTGTGGATGTTGTCGTGAAAGAGCTCCCGCTCGACCGGCTTGTGCTGGAAACGGATGCGCCCTATCTGGCACCGACCCCGAAAAGGGGAAAACGCAATGAACCGTCGTTTATCACCTATACAGCAAAAAAAGTGGCGGAATTGCACAATATATCAGTCAGTAAACTGGACCGGATTACCTCGGCAAATGCCAGGAAACTATTCGGCATCGATTGACAGGTATGCTTGCAGGGTATATGATTACAGGACATGAATAACGGAAATTTGAAATATTTCAAGCCCGTAATCCAAATCGAAAAGGAGTACCTCGCATCAGGATTCAAACAACCGGGAATGTAATATATTCGTCACAAATCTGGTCCAGACTCTTTTGCAAATGACTGGATACAAGGATGGTGCCTCCCGTTTTTTTATACGCATCCAGCAGTACAAGAGCCGCCTCCTTGCTCTCCTCGTCAAGCGCCCGGAACGGCTCGTCCAAAAGGATGATAGCCGGTTTCGTGATGAGGCTGCATGCAAGCATGGTTTTTTGAAGCATACCGCTGGAATAGGTGCCGATCAGATTGTTGCGCCGCTCATCGAAACGCAGCTGCTCGAACAGTTCAATCATCATTTCAGGGGAATCCCGGTCGTCCCATTTCTTGCGCGCCCGCAGTACCCATTCCATGAGTTCGGTGGCACTCAGATAGTCGGGTAGATCGGTGGCATCGGTGACCATGCCGATGTACCGCAAATAACGATGGGGATGATCAAACACCGATTCCCCCTGAAACAGAATGGTTCCTTCAGTCGGATAAGCCGAAGCGGACAAGAGGCGCAAAAAGGTGGTTTTACCCGACCCATTTACACCTACCAGACCGGTGGCCGTGCCTTTTTGGAATCGGTGGGTAAGTCCCGACAGAACCATCGGACCGGTACCGTAGCGTTTGGACAGATTTTGTGCGATCAGGAAATCACTCATATATATCGATTTTGGAAAGTATACTCATTGTTGCGGGTCAGCAGATACGCTGAAACGGCAGAAACCGCCACATCGAACAGGGTCCAGAACCAGACGTCGGTCCACCCGATGGAACCGGACAAAAGTGCAGCGACTCCCACTGTCAGAAATACCGCAAGGGTCCAGCGGATCTGGAGAAAAAAACGTGCGATGATCCAGTCATGGGGAGGCATCATCCACCAGTGAAACAGCGGAGGTGACATGCGGGCGTCGGCGGTCGGCCATGCCAGCATATTTTTGGAAAGTACCCAGAAGACCATCCAACCGGTGATCCATGTCTCCGGCACACCGGAATAGAGCAGGAAACAGTAGGTAAGGCTGAACAGGACGATGATTCGCCCCATGGGACGTTTCCGGTCGAGCTGAACAAGCTGGCTCCAGACGGCGGGCCGCCACCGGTGCGGAACCCAGTAAACGGCGTTGTATGTAGCCGGTGCGCGAGATTCACCCGTTGCCGTCGTCGGATTTGTAAAGAGTTCGTCGTAAAATGCATCACTCTGGTAGTACATCCGGTCGTAATTCGGCAATTTCAGGTACAGCCGGAATACCGCCAGGGCGAGAAGCAGCACAAACGGGAGCATTCCGGCGATCGCATCGTTTACAGCGGCGGAAGCAACAACTGTCATCATTCCGATCGTGGTCACAAGGATGGTACTGATGAAAGTGGGATACATGCCGAGGCTGACCGGACTGCTTTTTCCCATTTTTTCCATTGAATCGAACACCTGTTTGCCGACTTTGCCTTCATTCCACCGTTGGGACAGGGACCCTATGGTCACGAACCGGTAGAGTGCGTAGAAAAGGATGCTGCAAAGTGCGAGTAAACCCGTTGCAAAAAGGGTGAATTTCATCGCGAGATCTGCTGTCGGATGAGCTGTATCGCCGAAAGCAAGGACCATCAGCGCCAGTACAGCAAAAATCGCAAGGGTCCGGAGGCGGGAGAAATGATGCAGGAACAGATGCAGCGGAGAGAGATTAAGTTGCTGGATCAGAGTTTTATCCGCATCGGGATAGAGCAGGTGGGGCGTGATGAAAGCCATGCCCCCCGCAAAAGCCATGGCAAGATACCGGAAGAGAACTACACGCTGTTCTGTGTCCAGGTCTATGCAGACCCATCCCAGAGCCAGGAGCACGACAAATCCGGGGACGATCGCAGTGATGCGCCTGGCGAGCGTAGCCCGGCTTCCGGGAAGTTGGTTGTGTATCTTTTTAGCCATGTTGTGATGCCGACCACTCTGACAGCGCACGATGAGACCTGTCACAGGAAAAGAACGTGTGCAGATATCGCTCAAGTTGATAGTGGTGTTGGTCGGCCGGAACAGTGATCACGGAGGTAATGTCAGAATCGGTATTGATGGGGACGACGCGATCTAGGCTTGTCGAGGATCTCTTTGATGAGAATACCGTCTTTGATTTTTTCCTGATCGCGTAATATTCGTTTGACGTTTTTACTTCCGCTTCGGCCGATAATGGAGACCTCGGGGGCTTCGTCGAGTTCCGTATAGATCGGATTTTCAGTTGCAGTGAGCTCTCGTGAGATTTCATCTCCGAGCACACCGGTCGACGCATGGTCTTGCCGGTTGCGGTTTGATGCACCACGGCTTGCGGAATCGGCTCCGCCGGCCGTTCTGTGGGTTGAACCGGTGGAGGAACCGAACACCGGTCCGTGCGAGGGGTGACGGTAACCACCGGATGCGTCTTTTTCTGCCTGTGAGGGGGCCTGTTTATAAGTGGATTGTGATTCGGTTGAGCGGGTGGCATCCTGCGTTTGTTGTGATCCGGCAGGATAATGCGAATCGGCCGGATGTGTGGAACCGGTGCGTTCCTGAGGTTCCTTGTCGGACAAAACTTCTTCGAGACCTTCAAAAAAGTCCTCCCAACTCTGCTCGCCGGTTTTGCTGCGACCGGGAGCCGGATCCCGGGATGAGCGGCGTTCCGCACCGTAAGGTTCCGGTTGGGGTGATTCTCGTTGGCGGTACTGCGTCGGGGCGCGACGCATATCCTCCGGTGAGGCCGGTTCGTGTTGTTCCCCGGACCACGGGTCCTGGCCGGTTTGTGAATCATCGGCAGGCTCCTGCTCCCCTCGCATCCCGTCCATAAATCGTTTGATAAGGGGATATAAAATGAAGAGCAGAATTAAAAGCTGAAAAAGGGAAAAATTTTCCATGTGATGGCTGGCGTTATAAAGAAACTGACCGGTTATGAATGTATTTCACCGGAAGAGCGTCCTTTTCCGATAATTGCAGGTCACAACGGCATATATGTTGGAATATATCATTTTTTTACCGACTCTTAAACCCCTTTTCAATACGGTACAAAACCGCCGGCACGTAATGAAGTTGTTGCATTTTTAAAATCCATTATCTCTGATCATACTCGTTCAGAGGTTCGTACCATTCTTCAAAACTCGGCCGGCCGGCTCGGTCATATGGGAAGCCAACCAAATGATGAGCATGGACATGACACCATTTTCCCTTCATTTTTCTTATATTTTATTTCAAACCAGATTAATGGCATATGAGTAACCTGAACGACATAAAACGAAAAATCAAGCCCATTCTTCAAAAGTATAGCATTAAAAAGGCCGGTCAAAAGATTATATAGGAGCTTTTAAAACAACCGATCGCATCCCCGTTTTCAAGCTGCTGGCTGCCGGAGAGTTCCGGTGAAACCTAAAAGGTGGTGGACTTCCTCCATCCTGTTCGCTTGATTCATTATGAATAGTATTAAGCGAACCGACTTTTGATAAAGATTTGACTTAAATGCCAAGTCTATCGGACTCTCGCTACGCACATGATTATGAAGAAGTAATTTCCCGGTGTTCAGTAACACTTGTTAAACTCTTTGACATCCCATAAAACAGCATATTAAAATACATGACGTCATTCAATATCGTATCACTCATTCGCAAAAAAAGGGAAAAACAGGCACTTGAACCGGATGAAATGTGCTATCTCATTCAGCAGTTCAGCAAGGATGCCATCCCGGATTATCAGATGAGTGCGTTTTTAATGGCTGTTTTTCTGAACGGACTGGATGACGTGGAAGCTGCGGCACTGACCAGGGAGATGCTGCACTCGGGCGTGATCATGAATCTGTCGGATGTGCCCGGAACCAAAGTGGACAAACATTCCACGGGAGGCGTTGGCGACAAAACCTCACTTGTTCTTGCCCCAATTGTAGCGGCCTGCGGTGTCCCGGTTCCGATGATCGCCGGACGCGGACTGGGGCATACCGGCGGGACCATCGACAAGCTGGAGTCCATTCCCGGGTTCGATGTGAATCTTGACCTTAAACGGTTTGTCGAGGTCTTGAAAAAGCACAAACTGGTGCTCATTGGGCAAACTGATGAGATTGCTCCGGCGGACAAGCGGATGTATGCGCTGAGGGATGTGACGGCGACCGTGGAGTCAATACCGCTTATCGCCGGTAGTATCATGAGTAAAAAACTGGCGGAAGGAATGGATGCACTGGTTCTGGATGTGAAATTTGGATCAGGTGCGTTTATGAAAACTCGTAAAAATGCACTGCAGCTTGCCGGGAAACTGGTGTCGATTGGTGAGGAGTTTGGAAAGAGGACTATCGCTTATATCACCAACATGGAGCAGCCGCTGGGCAATAATATCGGTAATTGGCTCGAAGTTCGGGAAGCTGTCGAATGCCTGAAAGGCGGCGGTCCGGAAGATTTGATGTTCATCACCCATCAGTTGGCCGGGACCATGATCTGGCTCGGCGGTGAGGCCGGATCTATCGATGAAGGTATCGAAAGAAGCCAAACCGTGATCCGTGACGGCAGCGCCATACAAAAATTCCGGGAAGTGGTACAGGAACAGGGAGGGTCAACCGACTGTCTGGACCGGCCCGATGACTATCCCTCCGCATCACACAGATTCAAGATCACCGCATCCCGCAGCGGCTTTGTCACCAAAATCGATGCTTATACCTTCGGAATGGCGGGTGTGGAGCTGGGAGCGGGACGAACCATCAAAGAAGACCGGATTGATCCACAAGCCGGAATCTGTATGGATGTAAAAATTGCCAGTGAAATCAAAGAAGGTGAAACAATAGCCCGGTGCTTCACGAATAAGGAAGTAGCAACGGACAAGGTCCGACAGATTCTTCTGGATGCTGTTACCATCAGTGATACCCGGCCGGACATACCGGTTCTGGTCACCGACACAGTAACACGCGACGGCGTAACACCCTGGAACTCCTGATTGACCTTGCCCGGCAACTTCAATTGAAAACCGGAGAAGCTATGTGGAGAAGATTTGTACGCGCGATTGCATCCCTGTTTGGCGGAGCGGTGAGCGCGCTCGAAGACCCAAAACGCATTTTGGAACAAAATATTCGTGATTTGAATGATCAGGTCCCGAAAATGAACGAAAATATTGCGACGGTCAAAGCCAATGCGATGCTGCTTCAGAAAGAGGTGCGGCGGTATGAAGACCAGATCAGGGACCTGACCATGCGCATTGCGGCGGCGATACGATCCGAGCGCGACGACATCGCTGAAAACTATGCGCTGCAGCTTCAGCGGGCGCAGGAAGCACTGACATCATTGACAGACCAGCTGCAACATGCCCGTTCCGCCTATGAGAAGGCTTTGGTGGTGAAAAAAGCATTTTTGAAGGAGAAAGACCGGAAGATCAGGGAAGCACGGGAGGCAATGCGTGAAAGTGACCGGTCTGCCTGGCAGGCCAGGGTTGCCGATACGCTGGAGCAGTTTGAAATAGGAGGGATGGATGCCACTCATGACGAAATGGTGATGCGCATTAGAGAAGACACTGCCAGAAACGAAGCACGTATGGAACTGGCTCTTGACAGTGTCGACAGACAAGACCTGGAAAACGAGTATGATGCCGAAAAGATTCGTGCCTCTGAACTGGTCAAGCAATTCAAGAAAAAGATGGCCGGTAGCAAGTCGCTTCCTTCCGCCGGACTCCTGACGGAAGTGATTTTGGAACGGAACAAATCATCTCACATGTCCCGGAACAACCGCCACACAGGAGACTCCTCCAGCTGATAACTACTGAAACTCATATACACATGCCTGAACAACATGCCATAAACTTTTCCCGGGAAGCATTCCTGCATCCGGTCAACCTGGTATTTTTACTGGGTATTGTCCTGAGTGCATACGCGTCGGCTGGCTGGGTGCCATGGATGCCGACGATCATTGTGACAGTCGGTTTGGGCATTGAGCTACTTTATCTCGGAACCATACCCCGACATCACCTGTTTCGTGATTATATCATTAAAAGGCACCAGGCGGATCAGTACAACCCTGGTTATGAAAAACAGTACTTCGATGAGCTGGAAACGTTACAACAGAAACAATTTTTGGCGTTGAAAAGGATGCAGAAGAAAATCCGGGCAAATTTTGAACGGATTCCGGAGTCATCCCGGCCACTGGTCGATCATCTGATGCGTCGGCTCGATGATCTGACCAATGATTATCTTCATCAGCTGGTTCTCCTGGAACGGTTCGAAGAATATCTCGATAATACGTCACCTGAGTCCCTGTCTGTCGAAATTCGCGCACTTGAAAAAGAGATGGCGTCGGTTACATCCGAACGGTTGCTGGAAGTGATGAGCAGACGACGGGAGATTCTGAAGAAAAGGCGGGATAAGCACCGGTCGGCCAGAGAAAAAGCACAGATATGCAGCTCCCAGCTTGATACCGTGGCGGATATCTTCTGCTATGTATATGAAAAATCGATCACTTTTGGTAACGGTGATTCACACAACTTGCAACTGGACTTGCTGATGTCCGAACTTGAAGAAACAGCAGCAATGATACAGGATATTGAAGATGACCTCCCACCGACGTATACTGCACTGAGAAACATGGAGAATCAGGACAGCTGATTTGCGTTATCACGGCAGTTCTTATTCTCCGTATATGTACATGTTACAATAAGATGTTATATGATTGACGAATTGAAAACATTGCTGGTAGATACAGAAAACCGGATTGCTACGATCACTGTAAATCGACCGGATAAACTGAATGCTTTGAAAAACAATGTTCTGGATGACTTTCGGGACGTGTTTCGGTCCATTCAGGACGATGAAGATGTCGGCGGAGTCGTTATTACCGGTGCCGGTCACAAAGCCTTTGTAGCCGGAGCGGATATCGGTGAATTGAACCATTTGAAACAAAAAAGCGGAGAACGGGCTTCACAAAAAGGACAGTCGGTCTTCAGCTGGATTGAGTCGACCGGAAAACCGGTTATTGCTGCTGTCGAGGGGTATGCACTTGGAGGAGGTTGTGAACTGGCGATGGCATGCCATTTGAGAGTAGCTTCGGTCACGGCAAAATTCGGGTTTCCCGAACTGAGACTCGGCCTGATACCCGGTTATGGGGGAACTCAGCGGTTGGCACGTCTGGTCGGGAAGGGCCGTGCGCTGGAAATGATTCTGGACGGATCTCCCATAGACGCGGGAAAAGCGCTGGAATTCGGACTTGTTAACCGGGTTGTAAAGGAGGGCCAGGCGGTGGCTGCTTCCCGGGAATGGATGAGCAAGATTCTGACCAATGGGCCGATCGCTATGGACAAAGCCATACAGGCGGTTCACGCCGCATATCCCAATCGTGCTCAAGGGTTTCAGGAAGAAGCACGGTTATTCGGTTTGCTATGCGGAACAGAAGAATTCAAAGAGGGTACCGATGCCTTTTTACAAAAAAGGAAACCTCAGTTTCAGAATAAATAAATGTTTTTCAAGAGAAATTTCGTAGTATATTTAGGGATTGTTGCAATCAAACAATAAAAATTACTTTGGATACCATTACGTCATCGCAGGAACCACCACCTGAATCGGGAGTTATAGTATGAATGGGTGGCTCCTGGTAGCGATAACCATTTTGTTAAGTGCGTTTTTTGCGGGATCCGAAATTGGATATGTGTCTGCAAACCGGCTTAAACTCGAAATCAGTGCACGAAAGAAGACACTGCGCGGCAGGGTAATGGCCTATTTTCTGAAAAATCCTGAAGCGTTTCTGTCGACCACCCTCATCGGGAATAACATCGTCAATGTGATTTACGCCACCCTGATGGCGCTTTTTCTTGTGCACCCTGTCTCCGGACTGTATTTTTTACTGTTTGATGGGTATCCGTCCGACATTGTCGTCCTGCTGATTCAGACACTTATCGCGTCGCTGATCATCATGATTTTCGGGGAAATTATACCGAAAGTGGTGTTCCGGATAAATTCGGAGGCATTGATATTTAACCTGGTTGTGATACACAGGGTTTTGAATGTGCTGTTTCGTCCCTTTATTTATATTGCCAACGGCGTGGCGGGGTTGTTGATACGGTTTTTTATCGGCCAGTCGGAGTCATCCGAGCAGGTCTACCGGCGTCAGGATATCGAAATGCTGCTCAGGGAACTGGGCAACAGTGAAGAGTCAGATATCGACCGGGATGATTCCGAGTTATTGACCAATGTGCTGCAACTCTCCAACAAACGTGTCAGAGAGTCCATGATTCCCCGCACCGATATCGTTGCCGTTGAAAAGCATGCCAGTATTCAGGAAGCACTTCAAAAGTTTGTATCGTCCGGATTTTCCAAACTTCCGGTTTATGACGAAAGTATTGACAATGTGATCGGGGTGGTGTTTGCCTATGACCTGTTTAAAAGGCCCAAAAAGTTGAACGAACTGATCCGCCCGGTAAAGCATATCCCTTCAAGCCAGAAATCCAAGGATCTGTTATCAGAGTTTCAGAGACTTAATATCTCCCTGGCAATTGTCATCGACGAATACGGAGGTACTGCCGGACTCGTCACCACGGAAGACTTGCTGGAGGAGGTGGTTGGTGATATCCAGGATGAATACGATATGGAAGACACGGTCATCAAGAAGATATCGCATGACACGTATATACTGAGCGGAGATGTGCCGCTTCAGGAACTGCAGGAAAAATATCCATCGACAAAGTTGCCTTCCCGAAGCAATAACTATGAAACCGTGGCCGGATATATTATCAATGAAACCGGGCGCATTCCGAAGGTGAACGAAGAGATTGTCATCGGTGATCACAAGTTTATTATCAGCAAAGCGAAACAGTCACGGATCGAAACGGTCAAGATGACGCTGCAATAGTGAAAAATCTGGCAAAGGAAGCATAGCAGCGACAGGTCTTCAATGCATAATCAGCAGTTATACCTCAA
>SLQC01000302.1 GCA_007131625.1 Balneolales bacterium
CTGAACCTTAATCGGGATCACGTACTGCTGCGTCGGCCGGGATCACTTCCGGGCGCAGGGACATGGTCGCATCAGTATTCGGATGCCGCCAACACCACCTACTCGGATGATAACCGTGTATATGCACCGTTGGGAATAACCTGGTTTGGCGGTCCGAGTAATGAAAAATCCCTGCCCAGACATATGAATGGTCCCGTTCCGCAAGTGGTTGAAGGACGGTTGGTTATCCTGGGTCTCAATCATATAAGCGCTCGGTGTGTTTATACCGGTCGTGAAATATGGTCGGTGGAACTTCCCATGATAGGAGAGAACTTCACCAGTCTTGAACACGAAATTGAGCCGGCACCGGTGTACTTTCCGAATCATCCAGGCGCCAACTTTATCGGCAGTCCCTATGTAACAACAAAGGAAGGTGTCTATGTCATCTACCGGGACCGAGCTTTGAAGCTGAATCTGGACACCGGTGAAAAGCTGGCAGCATTTGATCTGCCCGACTATAATGATCTGCCTGATAATGCTGCCTCCGGATTGGTAGACGACATCAATAAATCGTATGCCGCCAGAATTGCTGTAGAAGATAAAAAGCGGTGGGGACATATCATCACATCGGGAGATTATCTTGTAGTTGGTGCCTATCCGCACATTTTTGATGATCAACAGCCCGGCAGAGCCGGCAACTGGAATGCCACATCCAGCGAGTATCTTGTTGTAATGAATCGTTACAATGGGGAGATCAAGTGGGTCCATCAGGCGCGTTACGGTTTCCGGCACAATGCAATCTCGGTCACCGATGACCGGATTTTTCTGATAGATAATCTCTCATCTGAAATCCAGACAACCCTTGAACGACGCGGTATCGTACCCGATATCAACCCGGAGATCCGTGCACTGGATATCGAAAGCGGCCGGTTGTTGTGGCATTTTGATGAGGATATCTTTGGGACATGGCTCTCCTATGACAGGGAACATGACATACTGCTACAGGCCGGTCGACGCGGTGGCAGAGGTGTTCCCGACGACGAACCGCGGGATCGCATGCTGGTATTGCGTGGTGAGGACGGCCAGAAGCTCTGGGATCGCAATGAAAGACATACCGGGCCAGTTGCACTGCACAACTCACAGCGTCGCATTATTGCCGGGCAAAACGAACGATCTCTCGATTTTTTAACCGGAGACATTTTCCAGATAGCAAACCCGATCAATGGTGCTCCGGAACAATGGCGTTTCAATCGAACCTACGGTTGCGGCAGCCAAAACGTTAGCAAGCACCTGATCACGTTTCGATCGGGAGCGGCGGGATACAGCGACCTGCTTGGCGGAAGCGGTACCGGAAATCTGTCCGGATTCCGGGCCGGTTGTACCAACAACCTTACCGTTGCAGACGGTGTTCTTAATGCCCCTGATTATACCAGGTCATGTTCCTGCAGCTATCAGCTTCAAACATCTCTTGCTTTTGTCCATATGCCGGATGTTGAAAAGTGGACCTATAACACATATTCTGATCCTGAACCGGGAACCATAAGACAAGTAGGTATCAATTTTGGAGCACCGGGCAGTCGACTTGCCGATGGAACAATGTGGATTAATTATCCGCTCTTCTCAGATCGTCTCTTTTCGCGTTGGGACGACGACCAGCGAATGCCGGTCCCGATTATACCATTTGAAATGAATAATGAAGGGGCTCAGGATGAGCTTGAATGGTTTACGAATCATGCCCTGGAAATTGTGGAAGAAAACAACGGATACCGATGGGTTGCTGCGTCGGGTGTGGAAGGAATTCAGGATATCCGATTAGGCGGCCTGATTATTAGCGGCTCCAACCCGGAGAGCAACATCACATATGCCGTACGACTTCATTTTTCCGAGCCGAAATCTATTTCCCGGGGCGAACGGATTTTTGATGTATGGATACAAGGTGAAAAAGTCCTTGAGAATCTGGATATCGTACAAAAAGCCGGCGGGCCAAGGCGAGTGTATGTAGCGGAGATCTCAGGAGTCCGCCCGGATGATCAGGGAGACGTGACCCTTGAATTTATACCCTCACCCGGCAGCAAACGAAAACCGCTGCTCAACGGAGTGGATGTACGGTTGGAAACAGATCAATTGGTACGAAGTAATTAACCGAAGTTGGCTATGAGGTGATCCGTATTCTCATGAAAATTGAGAGTCTGATCCATCTGAAGTAACCCTTGCATTACGATAAAAACCATTAGAATCATGAATTCAATACACAGGTTTTTTCCAGTTAAAAGTACTTTAATTATTACAACCTTAATATGGATGTTGCATGTTGGTGCAGCCGAATCAGCAGATTGGCCCATGTGGGGCCAAAATATTGAAAGAAACCACACCACGGAAATGGTGCTATCCGAAACACTTCATTTACAATGGGTCAGGGATTTTCCGACTCCGAGGCGAGCGTGGCCGTGGCAGATGGATGATTTTGAAAAACTGGCATTTGATGCCTCCTATGAGCCGGTAGTTACTGGCAATTTGGTGTTTATCTCATCAATGGTCAACGATGGAGTCAAAGCATACGATATCGATACAGGTGCCGAGAAGTGGCGTTTTTCAACTGATGGACCAGTGCGGATGGCACCAATTGTGTGGGAAAATCGTGTCTATGCCGCTTCAGATGATGGTCATTTATATTGTCTTGATGCATTGACCGGAGAACTCCTCTGGAAATTTCGGGTTGCACCTTCAAATCGTTTGGTCCTGGGCAATGAACGTTTGATAAGTATGTGGCCGGTTCGGGGCGGACCAGTGATAAATGATGGTACGTTGTATTTTGCTGCCGGCATTTGGCCTCACGAAGGAGTCTTTATCTATTCAATAGATGCAGCAACCGGTGAAAAATTATGGGTTAATTCCGACAGTGCCAGTGACCTTTTTATCGATTCCAAGCGTTACTACTCCTTTGGTGGTGTAGCGCCTCAGGGTCAACTGGTTATTTCGGACGATTACCTCTTGGTTCCCGGCGGTCGCACAACTCCCGCCGTGTATGATCGCCATTCAGGTGAATTTTTATATTTACGATTGCCCACACACTCTACTACAAAGGGTGCCGGTGGTCATCGCGTCTTTACACATGGTGAATGGTTTTTCAATCAGCGCGACAACATGGTCACCCATATGTACGCACTTGTGGATGGAGCTCAACACAGTGGGTTGCATATCTCCATCGCTGCCGGTGATGCTTTTTATGGTGTCGACCCGCAGAGTGAACAGCTGATTGTTTATTCTTCTGAAGTTGAGCAAATAGCAGAGGATGTGCCGCAACCCGTACCTGTTGGCCAACAGCAATTTCTGGAGCGCGGGCGTCTTGGGGCCGACAGCCGTGCACCGGAAATAAGAGGCCGCTTGCAAAGAGGCTCACTCAGCAGTTACTATGAACTTCCGATACTTTCGAGCAAACATATAGAAGGGTTGAACCGATTGCATATAAAAGCAGGTTCTGTTCTTTTTGGAAGTGGTGCTGAAGGCCAGGTTTATGCAA
>SLQC01000272.1 GCA_007131625.1 Balneolales bacterium
AATGTCCATGACGGAAATAATCATGCTCCTGTGTGACGGATAGCCGTCATTGGTATATCGCTTATGCGTTTCACAGAGCATGTGTTTAAATTTTTGATTTATAAAGACACATGGAGCACCCATGAGTTTCAATCATACCCTTGTATGCCGAAATCTCAGAATGTGTGGTTAAAAATTGACACGTTTCAAGACTGAATAAAACATTATTTGATTTCAATAAATGCTTTTTTCACTTGAGCAGCAAGATTTTTCGCACATCAACCGTATCATCGGCACGGAGTCGCGTTATATATACTCCGCTGGCGAGATTGCCGGCGCCAAAAGGAACGGTATGCACTCCTGCCTGGAGTTGTCCATCCACCAGAGTAGCCACACGCCGGCCGGTCACATCGAATAAATCCACCCTGACCGGTACCGTATCATCAACTGAATCGGGGATGTTGAACCGGATATTGGTACGTTCGTTAAATGGATTGGGATAATTGGCCAGCAGCTCGAAGTTATCCGACACAGCCATTCCCGGAAAATCGTTCTCCACAGGGATTCTGCTCAAAACACGTGTGGTCAAGACCAAATTTTTATTGTCATTGTCCTGGGGATTATCGGGGTCACCCAGCAGACGGAACCATCTCTCCTCACCATTTTCATCAATGCCGGTAAGCAGCGTTCTGACCGGATAGTAGTTACGATCACCGCTGCTGTCAGACCCCTGATCGAGCATAAACCGTACCCCTCCCTCATTGGATTCCAGCTCAATCTGGAAAAATACATTATAATTCACTCCGGCATCCAGTTCCAGGTCAAACGATGAAAAGTCCAGGGTATTGGGACCCGGACTCAAGTTATCAAAATCGGTTACCACCGTTGCAAGCACCTCGTCTGGTATATATCGTGCGTCATTCCCGCTTCCACCGATATTTTGTGACCGGGTAATGCTGGTCCGCATAAAGCCGTCGCCCTGAACCGCATCATTGCTTTGACCAAGAAGAACTTCCACATTCTGGAGTCTGCCTTCCACTTCGGGATCAACTCTGACAGAGATTCCTTTCAATACGGCTTGTACTTGTGAGCTGATTTGTTCCATAGGCAGCGGCAAATACCCGGCTTGCGGTGCCGTGGCATAGTTGATTTCAACAATTCGCAAATCACTCGGTGTCCACTCGGCAGAATATTGATAGTTTCTCGTTCCGTAACTGCCTGATGCGCTTGGGACCGTATTCACCGATACCAGCACGACCGACCGGAAGAACCCGTCGAGTTCCAACTGCGGCGAGTCCATTCGGATCACCTCCACCTCGCCATTTTCACCATAGGTAATGAGGTGATGTGCAATTTCCGGGGGCGTATTCAGGTAGATACGCAAGTCTTCCGCTTCGAGCCAATGGGTATAACTTGCACTGCCGTATCTGAGATTTACGCGCTCATTACTGATCCATGGGCGGTCATTACCGTCAAACCGCCGGGCTGGATTATTTATATTGACACCGGAGAGTTGCGGCCTGGAATAGCCATACAGGCCACCTTCCACATCGGTATCATTCAGCCAGTTGGCAACATAAAACTGCGCCAAAATATCACGAAATTCCAAACCTTCTTCGAGTCTGTTCAATAACCGCTGATACTGGGTCCAAGGTGATCCTGAGAGACTCTGAGTCAGCCTGCCGATGTTCTCCAGTCCAACCCTCTCATACATATAACTGTGAAAAAGCTGAGCCCGCTGATAGTCTCGCAGAACCTCGGTTTCGCCTCGTCGCCATCGAAAAATTCCGTTTCCCGCCTCGGAATCAACATTTCCGCTCACTTCATTGGGATTATTGAGGAAAGTCATGGACCGGGCACTGAAACCGTTGAAAATTTCTGCTATTTCTGACTGGCCTTCATCCATGAACGTAATCAGGTTTCCCCTGTTGGCCTGGATCAGATGTTGAAATTCATGCGCCACCGTACTCAGCGGCCGGTTGGGATTGGGCGACTGCGTGTTTGTATAGATACCGGGAAAGGAGTTGATATAGAGGATAGCGGCTTCATTGCTGTTTCCACCGGGTGAGAGGTCACCCGGATTGAAAAACCCTGCGGTATATCCGCCTCCTCTCTGAGGATCCCATCCATCCTGGATATCAGATATCAGTACTTTCACGATGCCGCTTCCATCCGGATCCGGTATCAGTGAAGGATTCCCTTGGGCAAAAATATCAATATTATTCAAAATGATGCCCTGATCCGGATTCACCGACTGTGGCGGTGTCCGATCTTCCAGAGCTTCCATCATGACCGATACCACATTATCATCCACCTTTCCGGGAGCATACTCATCCTGCTCCACCCATATTTCGGATTTCTCCCCTTTGGCACGCAGCTCAAACAGAATCCGGTCGTAAACGAGGGAAGAACCGCTACGCTCCAGATTGACGACATTAAACGATAAAGTGTCTCCCACCTCATACACAACCGGATCGTACATCATCGCCTGCAGCTGATCCGGTTGATGCTCTTTCATCTCCAGATACCGTTCATACGCCTCCCGGATCTCCGGCATGCGGTAGAGGTAGTCAGTAACATGAATTATCTGATCATGATTATGGTCATGATGCAACTGATCGAATAGTGAAGAGGTCACACCGTCATATTCCACCATTTCTATGGCGTTCGGGGAGCTCAGCTGCAGCCGATTTCGGTCTGCTTCATTCCTAATCCCAGAACCTGGAACTGCAGTCAAATCAGAAATAGTGCCGGTAATAAAAAATATTGCTAATACAGAATAAATCGTTTTTCTACAAGAATTTAAAACCGGCATCGTGACATTATTAGGATGTTGTTATTCACCAGTTCAAATGATTTTGGATAAAGCTCAAACCTGAGATAACATTTTGGCAAGTCTATATTCAACGTAGAGTTTATATGAAAAATTGAATTTGTGAACTTGAGAAGTTGTGAATTTTGGAATTTTAGCGCGTGACTATTCGCATATCGACCACTTCCCCGGGCGTAAGATTCAGGTCACCTGATATGTCGATACGAACCGGCAAGCCAATCGTCTGATAGGGAAGATCCGGAAAAAGAGAGGAGACATGTTCCATGGTTTCCAGCTGAACACCCACTTCCGAAATTTCCATTATTGCTTCGTTGCGGTGTCGATGCTGCTTGCGGACCAGCACTTCCATACCCGGTTCCGGTTCGATAAAAACGGGGTGCCTTAGATGAC
The DNA here is from genome assembly GCA_007131625.1 of Balneolales bacterium. Lineage (GTDB taxonomy): Bacteria > Bacteroidota > Rhodothermia > Balneolales > Natronogracilivirgulaceae > SLQC01. The sequence goes on from SLQC01000272.1 coordinate 3,203, forward strand.
CGATGATATAGTCGGGTTGGGAGGAATTGATTTGCAGAATGATATCCCCCTGATCTACATATTCACCGTTCATTTTATGGATGGCGGCAACCTGTCCGCTGACCGGTGCATGTAGTTCTATTGGCATCATTTCCACTTTGATCTTTTCAATCATCTGTTGCTGAACCTTGATGGAAGCCGCCCTTGGATCTTCTTCATCCCACAATGCCAGCACATCATCAAGATTTATATGTTCCAGGCGGGATTCCAGCCGCTCGACCAGATTCTGGATGACTTCAACCTCTTCCCGGTGAACCAGGTACTCCGATTCCGCCCGGTCACGCGCTTCCTCGGTGGAGAGTCCGTCTGTAAAAAGACGGTCGACCCGTTCAAACTCCCGTTCTGCCTGTTGTTTGCGGATACGGGTAATCCCCAGCCGTGCCCGATTCTCCATAAGATCCATATGCATGGACTCGTAGTTGAGCAAATTTCGTTGCTGGTCGGCAAACGGGTCCATCGACAAGCGGAGGAGCTCGATTTCTGCCAGTACTAAAGCCAGTTCCGCCTCGATGATTTTAGGATCTGTTGTAATGAGACGTCCAATCGCATCACCGCCGGAAACCGAATCAAAAGCACGTATGGTAATATCCGCAAGGGAACCGGCGCGGGGACTTCGGACCTCTGCCTGTTGTCCAACGACATGACCGACCATTGTAGCGGCATCGATCCTGTCCCTCCACAACCATGAAACAGCAAGTGCCACTACTACAAATATTAGAAGAGGGAAAACCCTTACCCTGATCTCTTTCAAGATCCGGGAGGATGGTATCGGTATTTTTTCCATGTTCTTCTGTATTATTATTTCCTCCCGATCATACTTCCGACTCCTCTTCAGCTCTCATAGTTGTTACACGTGAAATGGCGGTGTTGGCTTGCAAATCACTCAGAAGATCGTGAATTCTGTCGGGATCTCTCAGCAGCAGGCGGTAGGAGATATCCGCGCCTTCATCATCCTGTCCAGACCGCTGACTGGCCATATGCACTTTGAGCGCATGCCGCTCGAGCAAATGTTGCAGACTGACGATGTTTTTGAGAGTATCCGACCAGTGCAGGTTCAGGATCAGATCGTAGCGCTGACGACTTCCAAATGATGTGAACCATATATAGTACAGCACGGTTGATGCAACGAGCGTACCGATCAGTGCGGTTGAAAATTTCTGTGTTCCGCAGGCCATTCCAATCACTATAAGGCTCAGTATATAGACAGTATCGAGGGTATCCCGGATAATGTTACGGAAACGGACGATGGCAAATACCGCTAAAAGACTGAAAGCCGTAACCAGGTTGTTATCGAGTACCATCATCACCAACGAGACAGTGATTGGGATGAGAATCAATGAACTCACATAGGTGCGGGAATAAGATAGGCCCGAATGCGTGTACATGTAGACCCATGCCAAAAGCTGACCGCACAAAAAGGCGAGCAGCAATGCCATCAGAAGTGCCGTGAAATCGGTGGGTTGTGGCGCCACATCACCTAAATAAATCCAGTCGTACATGAAGAATTACCGTTGGCAATCAGATATAACTACGTAAAAAATGATATTCACCCATATTGGTCACACCGTCAACATATTTGGCCGCCCCGCCCTGGCGAAGTCCGAACACTTGAACAAGTTCCTTGAACCAGTTCGGAAAACGGTTTGTAAATTTCAGCTCCAATATGACGCTGTTGCCAAAGACCAGCTGGGGGTTACGCATCCCGGGTGAAAAGGATACGAAATTTTGCGGTTCACTACGGATATTCCGGTCAATAGTCACCCGGATTTTGTTCTCGCCGTCTGCCACCCAGGCTTCCCGAAGATAGGCTACATGGACTTTCGGTTCGGCCTGAAGATGGTTCACAAGACGGGTAAAATCCAGCAGCGCATCCATTTGCTCCGCACTGGGGTCGACGAGGCTGGCGTGACCCGGGATAAACCCCCGCACCAGATCATGGGCGACATGGCGGTGGACAATCACCCTTTTTTTGGCGATGACATTATCATAGCGGCGCTTTATTTCGAAATAGACCGGGGACTCGTCGGATTGTTCATAAAAGCGGACTCGCAATTTGTACCGGTTCCGGTCGCCATTGATCGTTTCCTGATAGGTCCGCATACCCGGAGAGTCCAGATAAAGGCTGTGCACAGGATAGGACAAATTGGGCTGAGTTGCGCCATAGGCATCGATATCCAGATACGACGATACAAAATCACGAATACCGTGCGCAACTTTTTCGTTGATCACGTACTTATGCTCAAATCGTTGTCTTTGGATCGTATCTATACTCATGACATTCGCCAAAAAGTCGTATGCAGTGTGCTATAGGTCTATTGGTAATAAAAGAACTGTTCCATCCTGTAAAGCAGGCCGGAAAAGCGCCCGATCGTCGAAAATATAACAGCAAAAAAAGATAAGCAAAAAAACCATGAATCAACAATAATTTCAACGATTATGAATCACTTCTGAACATTTATTTCCAATATTTGGTTATCTTATGATCATATAATACTAATCGGGATTTATCGTAGTCAGTTCGCAAGATAATTGACTTCCTCCCGTTTATTTTCCAGTATACAGGAACGATCTGGAGTTTGTTCTGTTTTACCAAGTAACATAATCCCATTGTCATGCGAAGATCTGTCGTTTTTATCGGCGTTTTATTACTGCTTTTTACCGGATACCTGCTTTTCGGGTCTTCCGGAAAGATTGAAGCAGGAAATTCAAATACCGGAGATGAATCGGAATCAAATCAGATTCTTCAGAATGCGGTATTCACCGATCTCAACGGCAATGAAGTCACGTTGCAGGACTTTCAAGGAAAAACCGTACTGATCGATATCTGGGAAACCTGGTGCGTACCCTGCCTGCGGAGCATGCCAACGTTTCAGAAGCTGATGGACGACTATCCTGATGACTTTGTCGTCCTGGCTGTATCGCCCGGTTATATGGATTCAGAAGAACAGGTCCGGGAGTTCATCGCCAACAACGATTATGACTTTGTCTTTGTTTTCGGAGAACAACTGGCACAAGACTTGCAAGTTCAGAGTATACCTTACAAGATATATGTGAGTCCGTCCGGCGAATATATAAAATCGGTACTTGGCAGCCAGGGTCCCGATTCCGATTATGAAAATACCCGACAGGTTATCGAATCGTATTTGTAAAACTTATTTGCGATCCTTATTTACAATTCCTTACTTGCAGATAAAACTCTGATTATTCATAATCATTAAAAACAATAAGCCAACAATCATTCATAAAACAGATAAATCGATTATGTCCACTGTTAAAGATAAAAAAGTACCTTATAAAGTAGCTGATCTCTCACTGCATGAATACGGAAGGAAGGAAATCCGCCTGGCCGAAGCCGAAATGCCCGGACTTATGGCACTTCGCGAGGAGTATGGTTCGGAGAAACCACTGAAAGGCGCACGTATTGCAGGATGTCTCCATATGACCATCCAGACTGCCGTACTTATTGAGACACTGGTTGAACTTGGTGCAGATGTACAGTGGTCGTCTTGCAATATTTACTCCACCCAGGATCATGCAGCGGCCGCCATTGCCAAGGCCGGCGTACCCGTTTATGCCTGGAAAGGTTTGAGCGAGGAAGATTACGACTGGTGTATCGAGCAGACACTCATTTTCAGTGACGGCCAGCCTTTGAACATGATTCTCGACGACGGCGGCGACCTTACCAACATGGTGCTGGACAATTACCCTGAACTGGCGAACGGGCTCAGAGGGATTTCCGAGGAGACCACGACCGGCGTTCTTCGCCTGTATGACCGGATGAAAGCGGGTACGCTGCCGGTTCCGGCGATCAATGTGAATGATTCGGTTACGAAATCGAAATTCGACAACAAATACGGATGTCGCGAGTCCTGTGTGGATGCAATCCGGCGTGCGACCGACGTGATGCTGGCAGGTAAAGTAGCAGTTGTGGCCGGTTACGGAGATGTGGGGAAAGGATCTGCGGCATCGCTGCGTGGTGCAGGCGCCCGGGTGATGGTCACCGAAATTGACCCGATTTGTGCACTACAGGCGGCAATGGACGGGTATGAAGTCAAGAAGATGGCGGATGCAGTTCAGGAGGCTGATATCGTGATCACCGCCACCGGCAACTGTGACATCTTGACCGGTGAACATTTCCGAAACATGAAAGACAAAGCGATTGTCGGAAATATCGGCCATTTCGACAACGAAATCGATGTTGCCTGGCTAAAGAAAAACGCAGAAGAAATCAACATCAAGCCTCAGGTCGATATGTTCCGGTTTGATGACAACCGTGAAATTCTTCTGCTATCACAGGGCCGGCTGATGAATCTTGGCAACGCCACCGGACATCCGAGCTTTGTGATGAGCAACAGCTTCACCAACCAGACACTGGCGCAGATGGCGCTCTGGCAGCGTCCGGACGATTTTGAGGTGGGTGTTCACGTTCTTCCGAAAGTTCTGGATGAGAAAGTAGCACGACTGCACCTGAAGAAGATCGGCGTAGAGCTGGACGAAATTACAGACGAGCAATCCAAATACACCGGTATTCCAAAAACTGGTCCGTTCAAATCCGACATGTACCGATATTAATCCCGTGAAGAGCTTGTTGCTGTTCCGGTAAATGGTGCCGGTAATAAACCTGTGTTGTATCTATATCGATCACGCTGCGGCACCAGGTAAATATTATAATTTCTCACAGGTATACGGAAATATCAATAATCCGGTACGGCTTTTAAGAGAATCCGGAATTGAAACCAAAGGTAAAATCCCTTATCTTTGATTTCTGTCGAAAATGCGCACGTAGCTCAGCTGGATAGAGCGTCTGACTACGGATCAGAAGGTCGGGGGTTCGAATCCTCCCGTGCGTACTTTAGTTTAAAGCCTTGTATTGCAGTTAGTTGCTGTGGTGCAGGGCTTTTTTATTTGGGGCTGTTTTTGAGTGTTGTTTTGCTCTGGTTACAAGGTGGTAACAAGGCAAACTATTTTGACTAATACCAATATGTAAGAAATTAAGAGGGTATATAATCTCATGCGGACACTACGCTTAATCCGTCTTGATATAGGTCACCTCAAACGCCTTGCACCGGCGCTGTTCCTGAAGGCGGTTGGTAAAGTCCAGTGAATCGTTCATCTCATATTTCTGGAATATATCCAGGCCCCGATCCAGCGATATTTTCCAGCCATGGTCGGTGACAATGTGCCGGGCGTGGATATTACCCGATTTATCGAACTCCCAGGTGACGTTAACCCCGACAGACGCCCTTCTGGTTTTCCATAAAGGTCAGATGCCCTTCAGTTGGTTCTGTATCAGGCTGCTCCGCTGAGGTGGTCTGCTGGCCTTCATCGGCAGCATCACCAGATGAACCGGAAGTCTCATCCCCGGACTCGGTTCCATCCCCAATGGTCTTGTGATAATAGTTCGGGTACTCCTTTTCTTCCAGAGTGGCGACCGGCTTTTCGCTGGCCGTCCCGTCCGTGTAAGCAAAATTCACCGGCTTGTAGGTGGAATCCATACGCAGAATCTGATCCTTCACCCGTTTGCGACCTTCTATGGCAAAAGCGAGCAGCCATTCGATTTCTTCTTTAGTTGCTCCATCGTGAGGGAACAGGATCTTCATCAGGCCGGAGAAGGATTTATGGATCGCATCCCGGTCCCTGGTTGAAATATCCGCCGACAGGCTCAGCTGCTCCTTGTACTTGTCGGAATAGTCATGGTTGCGCAGGTAGCGAAGTATCTCCGCCAGGTAATCTACCACAAAGCCGTAGCCTTCCGAAAACATTTCCCCGCGAATAATATCTATCTCCCATCCGGGAATGTAGAAGTGTATTCGGTCTACAAAAGCCGAGTCGTGATAATTATCGGGCAGCTCATCAAAAAGGTCGGTATGCTTGAGCATATAAGGCACCGAATGCTGCGTGTTGCCCACATAGACCAGCGACGCCTCGGCTCCTAGGGTCTCCACACCCCGGGAGAAGGATTTGTTGGCCATATAGTTCTTCAGGATGTCTACCAGAGCCTTGTCGGATCGCTTCTGCTTGCCGGCGAACTCATCGAAGGCCACCACATCCCAATACCCAACCAGGCCGATTTTCCCGGTAGCATTGTTCACAAACAGCTTCGGTACGGTCACCTCACCTCCGGAAATCAGAATGCCGTGTGGCGAAAACTCAGAGTAGATATATGACTTGCCGGTTCCTTTGGGCCCCAGCTCAATCAGGTTGTAGTTGCGCTCACAGAACGGGATCAGCCGGACAAGCTGAAGCAGCTTACTGCGTGTGCCGAACTGCTCGGGGTCGAAACCAATGCTCTGCATGAGCAGGTCTATCCATTCTTCAGTTGTGAACTGCTTTCTGGCTTCGAGGTATTGCTCGAAATCAAAACGGGACAGCTGGATGGGCTTGAGCGTCGAGAGGATCCACGGACTGGCGTTGCGGTCTTCTGAGAATTCATACTCGATGTCGGCAATACACCAGACCCCGCTGACCAGCAACTTCGGATGCGCCTTGACCGTACCGGAGTCGACCAGTACTTTTTTGATGCCAAGGTTGGCAAATGTGGCCTCATAGTTGTCGGTCTTCTCATTCAGGGCAACGCTGATCTTGTCGATAACCTTGTATCGGCCCTTTTCTTTGATGTTGGAACGGACCAGCCCGGCCTCATTGCGATGGACATAGTGCTTGCGAAGGATTTCCTTGACGGTCTGTATACCGGTTTGTATGGATTCTTCGTCATTGGTGGCGCAATACTGGCCCAGCAGATATTCCAGCACATAGCTCGGCACAATGGCGTTGCCTTTTACGGTTTTGACCAGATCCTTGCGGACCACAAGGCCGGGGAAGTGTTCGTTAATTTTATCATCCAGATTGCTCATGGCTCAACAGTTTCGGGGTTAGAGATCAAAGTCCGTAGTAAACGTGCGCCTGATTGTATACCAGGTGGATTTGTACTCCTTGTAATGCGACGTTCCGGCGTGCTTTTCTTCCAGTTTGAGGACTACATCCTTGCTGTCAAGCTTGTCGGCTTTGCGGGTCAGCAGCAACCGGATCTTAAGCTCGCGATCCCTCGGGTTTTCCGAGGTCAGATCAAAGTCCAGATCATGCTGATCAGAAATCAGCTCACCGTCTTTGGTGTAGATACCCGCCCGCAGATACCGCGGCCTGACCTTGTCGGTTACCGCTTCGGACTGATAAAGCGTTACGGCAAGCTGTGCCGAGGTAATAATCGAGGTAGTTCCCTTAATTATATCCACGTTGACCGCCGAAATATCGCTTTGGCGTTTTTTGTTTACGTGAAGCACCGGCACCACGACTTCCTGTAAAGACGCCCCGCCATGGACAAAACGGCTTCCGGAGCCGCGCTGGCGCAGACGGTTGATGCTTTTGGGGATGAGCACCTCCAGATCACCGGCAAGGCCAAGCTCCTCTGCTTTAAAAATCCGGGCGCCGGTTGTTTTCTTCAGTCCCCTGCCAACTACGAACCGACGGTCACGGTACAGAATGTCATCGCCTTGTACCTCCACGCTCGAGAAATCACTTTCATCGATCGGCCGGTTCTGATAGATAAAGCCGTGATCCGCCGTGAGAATCATGTTGTAGGCGTTGGCGTTGTTGAGCTTTTTGACCAGGCGCACCAACTCTTCAATCGTTTGCTCCACCGCCTCGAACACCCGCTCCTCGGAATCGCGATTGTGACCCACGCTGTCAATGTGGTCGTGATAGATGTAGACCACCTCGTGATCACGAATCAATGTCCGGCACTCCTCCCGGTTCATTTGCATAAAGTCTCCGGCTTTGTGGGCTGTGGCCTCGTCGCCGAGCGATTCCTTGAGTATCTTGTGCCGGTTGATGAGTCCGGTGGACGGCTGATCGTCAACCATCACGGTGTTTCCGTCTTTCTCGGAGATACGCAGCTGTTTGTTGGGCAGCAGCGCCGCCATGCCGAGCTGCGTAAAACTTGGCAAAGATGACAGCGCCGGCTCCAGCTCACCGTTGTAGCGGTCTTCCTGTTGGATGCGGCTGAGCAGCTCATCGGCAATTTCGTAGCGCATGGCATCAGAGATGATCACGCAGAGCTTGTTGTCTTTGGCCAAAAACGGTTTGACGGATTGATCAAACAGGCGCTGTTGCTTTTGGACCGCCCCGGCATCCCATTTTTTTGCCTGATCGACATGCTCCTGCCACTGGTCGTTGAGCTTGAGCAGGTAAGTGTTGGAATACAAGTTCTCTATATCGTCAGCCAGGTCGTTGGTCAGTGTCGCCATGCCGGAGCTTCGGACATGGTAGAAGAATTTCCGGTAGTACTGATCCAGCCGGAACCAGCTTTGGCTGTATCGTGTGACCCCGTCTTGCAGCGAGTCCATGGTCAGGGCAGCCCGGCCAAGGGTGCTGATGAACCGAGCGGCATATTCGACGGCCTCATACAGGTGCCGGTAGGTAGCGTACCAGTGGCTCTGGCGACGCTGTCGGACCCACTGTGCCACATCTCCGTTGGATACGGTGCGGGCAATGATTTCCCGCACCAGGTCGCTGATGATCTTTTTGTCGATCAGCTCAAAATAATCCAGTTCGATCAGATCCCGGAAGTCGCGCTCCAGCAGATCCTGTTCGGTGCCCAGGACCTCGGCGCATTCGGCCGAGAGCTGCTCAAAAGATGCGGCAAATTTCCGGCTGTCTTTCCATCGCTTCAGAAACACCAGAGCGTCAGCGTTCAGCGTGAACGTACCGTCGGTGCCCATGGCATAACAGGACTTGAACAGCTCGATCACAAAATCCCGCAACCCCGGCTCTTCGGAGTGGTACCCATAATGACGCTGAAGCTGTTGCCAGAGCGGCTCATCCAGCCCGCAGCGCCGGATCAGCTGCATCTTGTCCTCCTTGCCCTCAGCAAGCTCCGTGAGCAGGTGCTCCATGACCGAATCAATGCGCGGATCACTGCCGGCGCAGACCGACAGCATTTTCACCCGAATGCGGGGGGCCGTTTTATGGGAACCTGATTTTCCGGGTCGGTAGTCAGCACCACCCGGAAGTTATAGGCCTGAACATGATGATCACTCACTTCAGGAGCTAACTCCTCGCCGTATTCATCACGGCCTTCCCGACCGACACGGTACGGCACTCCCGCGGCAGCCATCAGGTCCCCTTCATACGTGCCATCGATAAACACACTGCCGGAAATCGTTATTTCATTTCCGCTGATCAGGTCGAGAAAACGGGCATCGCTGATTCTTTGATGATCATTTGCATTTTCCATGGTCACTGAGAGGAAGCGATGCCGGAGCAATACATGCACTCCCGCCTCCTCCAGCATGTTTTCAAGCACCATTCGGGCGACACGCGGCTCCGCATACCCCCCTTTGACGCTGCTGATAACCTGTCTGGAGTCCGCCCCATAAGTATCGATGTAGTGTTTTCCACCCGCTGCATATATTCACGGTAAGTGCCGCCAAGGGACTCAAAAGAACGGAAATCAGGGTTGGATTGGCCGCCGGATGCCAGTCCGCCAATATGACCGTCTCCCTGCAACAGGATGACGGTAACACCTTCCCGGGCGGCATTTACTGCAGCAGCAACACCTCCGGGAGTTGAGCCGACAACAACTACGTCATAACGTAAACTCTTGCCTGTATTCAGTCCATAAACACTGGTAGCTCCAATTATTATGAAACAAAATATAATTAAAGTTCCTATGGCAGTTTTTTTCATACTGTTAAAATTTCTGATTTATTATGTCAGATAACACTCATCCGAGCAATTCGGGATATAGTGGTTTTTCTTTAGCTAAGATGTTGATATTAAAACACCCAATCATGAAATGTCTGGAAAAAAAAGTCATATTTTTCAAAAAAGGGTTTCATTGCCTGTATGCAAGTACTTCAACACGGTGGAAGCTGGAGGTTGCCAGGCCGCCAAACATATTTTGCCAAAGACGATCTGCAGATGGATTGATTAAAACCTGATTTCAAAATAAACGGGATAATGATCTGATAT
>SLQC01000244.1 GCA_007131625.1 Balneolales bacterium
AGCACTTTGCCTGTCGAATCGAACGCATATGTTGCCGGAAGCGATACCCTGAAAGTTGCATTGATAGGATGTGGTTCCCGTGGAGCCGGGGCTGCTCGTGATGCTCTTCAAACAGAGGGGCCAGTAGAACTGGTTGCGATGGTCGATGTTTTCCGTGATCAGCTCGACAACTGCTATAACATGCTTATGAAGATAGATACTATCAGGGATCGGATAAAGGTACCTGAAGAACATAAATTTGTAGGCCTTGATAATTATAATGAAGCAATAGAGCTGGCTGATGTAGTTCTATTGGTGACACCACCGGCGTTCAGACCTGTTCAATTTGAAGCTGCTGTTAAGGCCAACAAACATGTGTTTATGGAAAAGCCACTGGCTTCCGATGCACCCGGAATACGTAAAATTCTGGCTGCCGGCAAATTGGCCGAAGAAAAAGGTTTGAGTGTAGTAGTGGGACTGCAAAGTCGTTATTCCGTTGAATTCAACGAAATTGTCAAACGACTTCAAGACGGGGCTATTGGTACTATTAACTCGGCTAAGTGTAATAGGATGAGTGGCCCAATAAGGCAAATACCCCGTCAGCCTGATCAGACGGAACTGGAATATCAATTGCGGAACTGGCGTCATTTTTGCTGGCTCTGGGCCGGTTCTCCTGCTGCATTGACGATTCATATAAATGATATTGTTCATTGGGCAAAAGGAGCCTATCCGTTTCGTGCATTCGGTATTGGAGGCCGTTCATCATTAAGTGGTCCTGAGCACGGAGATATATATGATAACTTCTACATCGAATATGAATACGAAGATGGGGCGATCATGCACAGTCGAACACGAAATAGTGCAGACACATGGGCAGACAGAAGCTGCATTTTTCATGGAACTGAAGGAACTGCAAGTGCATCCGGAAGGGGAAGATCTGAAATTAAAAATATAAAGGGCGAAGTCGTGTGGCGTTATCAGGAGAATAATGATTCGAACCCTTTTCAGGTAGAACATGATGTCTTTTTTAAATCTATTCGAAGTGGAGAGCCTATAAGTGATACGCAAAGTGGTGCCTATAGTACAATGGCCGATATTTTGGGAAGAATGGTTGTTCATTCCGGCCAACGTATTGAATGGGATGAAGCGTTTAACTCAGATTTGGTTTTGGTTCCTGATTACATGACTCTCGACTCTGAGCCGCCGGTTCTTCCTTTAGAAAATGGCCATTACCCGATTCCCATACCTGGAAGAACCAGGGTGATATAGCTGTTAAACCGAATGTATAAACGGGAACACGAGTACGGGAAATGCGCAGCATATCTGAAATTTTCACCAGGGCTAAATTGAGTTATTGATTTGTCGAAAAATAATTGCGATATCCCGTAAGTTATATATCGAAAAGAGCAATGAAACATCCATGATATAATAATCATGCGCCTGAGTGTCAGAGATCGTTGTAGCGGGTGTTTCATCTGACTTCTTGAATCAAAATTTTAAACAGATGTAATGCAAATTGCAATAATAAGGAGGTAGTACTTTTATGATTAAGAACACCATGCGAACGGTTTTTCTGATGACCCTGGTAGGTCTGCTTTTTCTGGCAGTAGGGAATGTGCTGGGTGGTCAGACCGGTATGATGATCGCTCTGGTCTTTGCCCTGTTGATGAACTTTTTCAGCTACTGGTACTCCCATAAGATGGTGCTTAAGATGTACCGTGCCAAAGAGGTGACCCGCGAGAATTCACCGAGATTCTATAATATGGTGGAAGAGCTGGCCGGGAAAGCCAATCTCCCGATGCCCAAAGTGTACGTGATTCCACAGCAGCAGCCCAATGCATTCGCTACAGGAAGAAATCCGAAAAATGCAGCAGTCGCCGCCACACAAGGAATCTTGCAAAGCCTGAGCGAACAGGAATTAAGAGGGGTGATGGCACATGAGCTTGCTCATATCAAAAACCGGGATATTCTGACGCAGACCATCGTGATGACGGTCGTCAGCGCAATTACGATGATTGCGCAGTTTGCCATTTTCCTGCCTTTTGGACGTGGAAATGGTGGTGGACCCAACCTGATTGTGCTGCTATTGACCATGATTCTGGCTCCACTGGCGGCAGGCATGCTGCAGGCGGCCCTTTCGCGCACCCGTGAATTTGAGGCTGACCGGGTCGGCGCCGAGATCTGCGGCAGTGCTGAAAGCCTGGCCAATGCGCTGAAAAAGATACAGGCTTCGGTGGAACGTTTGCCGATGCAGGCTTCTGAATCAGCGCAACGATCGACCGCCCATATGTTTCCGGTAAACCCGTTTTCGGCACGTGGAATAAATAAACTCTTTTCGACACACCCCGACACCAACCTGCGCATTCAAAAATTGATGAAAATGGAAAAGACCGGTGTTTATTCATAAACGCTTTGAATATGGGAAGCGGAATCACTACTATGAAAGCATCGATTTGGTTGTACCGACATGAAAGTCCCTGCCGCTTCCCGTTTGCTGGAGCCTGACCAACGGAAATATTGCAATGAAAGCACAGAAAATGGATTCCCGACCGCTAAATGGGTGCCAAATTGTATAATGCAACAGATTGGATACATTACATCGGATGTGAAGGTGTAAGGAAACAGGGCGCAGATGGTCTAATGCATACCGAAGGAAATCTGAAAGAACAGAATCTGTAACATAATAGAGAAAGAGATGGGATCACTAAATAAAGCAATGATCATTGGTCGACTCGGAACGGATCCGGAAGTTCGCTACACACAAAATAATACGGCTGTTGCCAATTTGAGTGTAGCAACAAGCGACCGGTACAAAGACAGCAACGGTGAATGGAAGGAAACGACTGAATGGCATCGTGTGGTAGCCTGGGGGAGACTGGCTGAAATTTGTCAGCAATACCTGAAAAAAGGGTCGCAGGTTTATTTTGAAGGTCCGATTCAAACCCGGTCATGGGAAGACAAGGACGGACAAAAACAGTACTCGACAGAGATCAAAGCTCTGGGTATGCAGATGCTGGACAGCCGGCTCGATTCCGGGACAGATAGCGGTGACGATAACGGAGGGTCGTCCCGGCAGAACAACACCGAGGTTACCGATGAGGTATCGGAAGGAGACGATGATCTGCCGTTTTGACGTGTTGCTGATCGGGTAACCGGATACAACAAAGTAAATACTTCAGGAAAGGCGAATTCCAATTTGGCGGGATTTCGTCTTTTCTGTTTTTAACATTCGTTAAGCGGCGCCATATTGCAAACGACATGGAATGTCATTAGTTTTTACTGGTACATTCATTAAACGATTATCACATCCTATTGGAAATTCCTTTATCACTTCAGACATTAATCATCAGCAGCCGGGTGTGGGCTGCAGCCGAAGGGAGCACCTTTGACACCCTGCTGGTTAATCCGATAGATTTTATCTTTCTTTTAGTGATCATTGTTCTCGGCATCCTGTTTTCCGCTTTTTTTTCAGGTGCCGAAGTTGCTTTCTTTTCGCTGGACAAGAAAGTGGATCAGTATACAATAGAGGAAGCAAAAAAAGATGCATCGCTGGCCAGGGTATTACATATGCTGGATAAGCCGAGACAGCTTCTGGCCACCGTTCTGATAGGAAATACCTTTGCCAACATTATAACGGCGGTAGGTGCCGCTGTGGTGACCGGCAGAATAGTCGCGATGTTCGGGTTGCCCAGGCTGCTGGTGTTTACCATGGAGATCGTGGTACTTACAATCGTTATTGTGATCCTGGCTGAAATCACTCCCAAGTTGCTGGCACTCAACAAACCGCTCACAGTTTCCCGGAAACTGAGCAGATTACTCTACTTTTTTTTCGTTATACTGGCGCCATTTTCCCGGTTGATTTCGCAGGGAACCCGGATTCTGGAGAAGTATATCCCTAGGCCGTCCGACACTATATCCTCGGAAGACCTGAAGGCGATAGCAGAGGTCGGTGAATTGCACGGCTCCATCAGAGGCGACGAACGCGAGATTATTGAAAATGTGATTGAGTTCGGGAAAACGTACGTACGTGAAATCATGACTTCCCGGGTCAACATCTCAGCCATATCCTCTAAAAACACCCTGAAGGAAGTCCTTGCCATGATTCGCGACAAGGGGATTTCACGGCTTCCCCTGTATGATAATGACCTGGATAATATTATCGGGATCATCCATTCCAAAGATCTTCTGCCCTACATCGACACCGATTTCGGCGAGACCACCATAAACTGGAAGACTCTGGCCAGAAAAGCCCTGTTTGTGCCTACCACAAAAAAGCTCGATGACCTCCTTCGGGAGTTTCAGAATGAGAAAACCCATATGGCGATCGTCGTCGACGAATACGGCGGAACCGAAGGACTTATCACCCTTGATGACGTTCTGGAAGAGATCATCGGCGAGATAACGGACGAACATACAGAGACGGTAGAACTCTTTACCCGAAAGAAATCGGGGAACTATATATTTGATGCAAAAATAGATCTCGACGATATGTCTGATATCCTCACAATGGAGCTCACATCAGATAACGACGAATATGAGACTCTGGGCGGACTGGTGTACCACTTGTTCGAACGCATACCGGAAGAGGGAGAGACAATGATTTTCAAAGGACTGGAACTCACGGTCAACAAAATGGAGAACAATCGATTGTCAAAGGTGGAGGTCAAAGTCATGGAAGATACTACCGACGAATCCGACAACGGCAGTGAAACTGATTAATCCCCGGCAGGTACATCGAAAAAGAAAGTTTGACATCTGGTAGTAAAACAGTTTGTAACTTATAATAAAAATTATGATAGAACGGTATTCGCGAAAGGAAATGGCCTCGATATGGACCGAGGAAAATCAGTTTCAATCGTGGCTGGAGGTGGAACTTGCCGCTTGCAAAGCCTGGAGTCGTCTGGGTGTTATACCGGAGGAGGATGTTCGAAAACTATATAAAAAATCACGGTTCGACATCGGCCGCATCCACGAAATTGAAGAACAGACACGCCATGATGTGGTAGCTTTTACCCGGTCTGTGTCGGAATCGCTGGGAGATGAGAAGAAATGGGTACATTACGGTCTGACATCCACCGATGTGGTGGATACAGCGCTGGGAGTGCGGCTCAAGCAGTCAAATCAGCTGATTCGGGCCGGAATCGACCGGTTAATAGAGGTACTGGGTGAAAAGGCGAAAGCGCACAAATATACCGTGATGATGGGCCGTACGCATGGGGTGCATGCTGAGCCGACCACCTTCGGATTGAAATGCGCGCTCTGGTACGATGAAATGCGGCGAAATCGGGAGCGATTCGATCAGGCCGCCGCGGGAGTCGAGTTTGGAAAACTATCCGGCGCCGTCGGAACATTTGCCAATATTCCACCCGAAGTGGAGGCCTACACATGTGAATATCTGGGGCTGACACCTGCTCCGGTATCGACCCAGACATTGCAACGCGATCGCCATGCCCATTATATGTCGATATTGGCGTTGACCGGCGCCACTTTGGAGAAAATCGCTGTTGAGATCAGACACCTGCAAAAGTCTGAGACCAGGGAAGTGGAAGAGCAGTTTGGGAAAGGCCAGAAAGGATCGTCCGCAATGCCCCACAAGCGGAACCCCGTCAGCTCGGAAAATATTACGGGTTGCGCCCGGGTTCTGAGGGGGTATATGATTACGGCATATGAAAATATCCCGCTGTGGCATGAACGGGATATTTCCCATTCTTCTGCTGAGCGGATCATCATTCCGGATGCACTGATGTTGCTGGACTATATGCTAAACCGGTTCGCAGGGGTGGTCGAAAAACTTGTCGTATATCCCGAAAATATGAAATCAAACATCGACAAAACTCACGGCCTGGTCTTTTCACAACAGCTTTTGCTGATGCTTATCGACAAAGGCCTCGCAAGGGAAGAGGCCTACGATATAATTCAGCCGTTGGCCATGAAAGCCTGGGAAGAGCAATCGTCGTTTCGTGATCTGGTGGAAAAACATGAAGGCATTACCGAACATCTGTCGGCAGCGGAAATTGATAATGCCTTCGACCTTGTCCATCACACAAGAAATGTGGACGTTATTTTCCAGCGAGTCGGTCTATAGCCAGGTCCAACAACGCATTCCTCCTTATTTTTCCAATACCGGTGCGGGGGATGGCTTTCACCAGGCAGATGCTTTTCGGTCGTTGATGAGATTTCAGCCGGGTTGCTAAATATTTAGCAACCGCCGTTTCAAGATCAGGCCCTGACAGATCACCCGTATTCGCAGCCGGGACAATCAGGGCGATCAGTCGCTGTCCCCACTCATCATCGGGGATACCCGTAACCCCGGTATCGGATACAAGCGGACAGGCCAGCAGAATGTTTTCGATTTCTGCCGGACGGATATTCACACCGCCGGATATCACAAGGTCGGTTCTCCGGGCTTCGATGTAGAGATTTCCCTGATTGTCATAGTGTCCGATATCACCGGTATTGATGCGATTATTGCATTTTGGACCGGCATGCTGCTGGTCAGAGGTGGTGTCGCGTTCGCCGGAGGTGGTGTTGCAGTCGCCGATGGGTCGGTTTTTCCACAACTCTGCCGCTTCAGTCAGGTACCCGGAAAAAACCTGGGGACCCTTGATCCAAATTGTGCCGCTTTTACCGGCCGGCACTTTCCTGCCGCGATCATTTCTGACTGTTACGACATGATCAGGAAATGGCTTTCCCACGGAATCCGCAGGACTGATTCCGTTCACCTCTTGGGAAGCAATCTGACCGCAAGTCTCTGTCATCCCGTAACTAAAAACAACCGGCCAACCCTGTTTCCGGGCTCTTTGAATGAGTCCGACCGGCGCGGGGCCACCACCCACAAGCATACATCTGAGGGAGTGTCTGACGAGAGAATTGCCGGTGGCGGCGTTTCTGGATCGGGATGATGCAGGGTGACCAGGTTGAGTAGATGCAGGATGTTCAGGATGAAAAGATACCGGGTGATCAGGGTTGGAGGATGTAGGGTGATCGGTGTGTGAGGCATGATTGGTATATTCCAGAAGACGATTCAGCATGGTCGGGACAAATGAAATGTTCCTGATGCCGGAGCAGGCAGCGAGGTCGCGGATCACAGTTTCTGCAGAAAACCGATCCCACAGGAAAATACCTGTTCCGGTCAGAAGCGCACGAAAGATTATGATCAATCCCCCTGCATGGTAGAGCGGGAGGCAATTTCCCCACAAATCAGTTTTCCCGGCGCGGAGATGGTCTGCCGGAACTTTCTGAGCAGTCATGATTGATGAAACCACCTGGTGTGAACGATGAGAAGGATCGGGCTGGTGTGAACGATGAGAAAGATCGGGCTGGCGTGAACGATGTGAAGCACCCGGAAGTGTGAGTTGACCGGCTCGGACAGTGTTACTGGCGGCGGCAATCAATTGGCGACGCCTCAGAGGGACTTTTTTGAGTTCTCCGGAGCTGCCTGAGGTTAGCAACCCGCAAAAAATAGCATCTTCGGGGTGGAGAAACGGATCGAAAAGTGTATCCGGGAACGGATCCGTATCATTTTCATCGGCTTTGGTGCCGGAATATTCATTGGAAGATAGATCGGAAACCTTACTAATTCTGGATCCGGATTCAAAAAGGTCCGGGCGAGCAAGGAAATTCTGTAAATCAGCTATCTGGTCAACAAAAATATTTGGTTGGAAGCTTTGAAGGGGTTCGGTATGGTCCGGGTGAAACGGTACAAACGGAATATTCATCAACCAGCAGTTAACCATCCATAACACCGCCTGAAGACGGTTCTCCGTATTGATACCGACCGTCAGTTTATTTCGAACGATTTCAGCCAGTTTACTCTGCAAATGACGGTGAAACACGGCGAAATCACCATACCGGATCTCAGCCCGACCGTCGGTAATGAAGATGTTGTCGTGGTTATATGATATTTGTTGTCGAATCATTTCTGGTGGGAAAAGTCGAGGGGGATGGCTTTCAACTCGATGCCGCCCGATTTCCACGAATCAGAATCGGCGGATTTGGTGTGTCGAATGTCTGAAAAATGGAAATTGGGGCGAAGTCCAATGCCATAATCCGGGGGGAGTGTGATAGTGGGACCCGGATGGCCTGCCCGTTCATCATACGGAAGATCGGCATCGAATAAATCACCGGTAGCGATCCCGTGATCAGTCGGCCACAGTGAATTAACGAAAGCGGAAAGATGGGCAAGCAGTGTGCGTCCCACAACAGATTCCAGGGAGGATGATACGGTGACAGCGATTCTGTCGCCAGCAGCGGCCCATACGGTCTCCATTTCGGACATGGTTCCAAAAAGCATCGGCTTGAGGACAAGGACATCAGCGGCATCATGGTCGAGCAAGTTTTGCAGATCGTCCGGTGTGCGAACCGATTCATCGACAGCAATCCGGATATCGTACTGCCGTAGCCTGGCCAGTGCCGCCATGTTGGAACGATCTAGTGGCTCTTCCAGATAGTCGATATTCCCGGCGATTCCTGATGCGTGGTGTTCCGCCTCCAATAGCCGGAGCAACCGGTGGGCATCGGATTCGGTAAAGGCGCCATTGGCATCAAACCGGAACTTCAACCTGGGATATTCCCGACAGACCTCGGTAATCAGAGAGAAAGCTTGTTGCCATTCGGAAGGAAGTTTCACTTTGATTGTCGTATATCCGGCGCGCTTGTGACGGGCAATGGCATGAAGCAATGTCGCCGGGTCATGGAGTCCGATGACCGCGTTGGAGCGAACAGGTGGGATGGTTCGGTGTGAGAGGTCAGATCGAATAGAGCGGTATGAGGAGCCGGAAGCTCTTTGCGAACTGATAATGTTATCATCCTTCGCAGAAGTTGGGGTATAACGGCGTATCCACCAGGCGTAAAGTGGCAACCCGGCGTCAACGGCCATTTGCTGTTCGGCCAGCATGGAGAGTCCGAATCGTACCGATGGCATGCGGAACAGTGATGTAACGGTGGATTTGTCAGCCAGAAATGCTTCAAGTGTTGACCGATCAAAATGATGCCAAATCGCCTGGTTGTTCTTTTGAAGGAAGTAAGTGACCTCATCAAGAGACTCTTCGGAGAAACCGGGAAGCGGGGCAACTTCCGTTCGAAAATTCCAGCCATCATCCAGTATAAACCCCTCACGAATTCGGAAATCACCCTTCGCAGTACGAAAAGGTGATCGAAAGGGGATTTTATAGTGAATAAGCGTCAGTTGATCGGACATCAGTTGATCGGTTCATCAATTGACCGAAAATCGGTTAAAAGTGCATCAAATGAACAGATATCAGTTAATTAGTGTATCAATTTACCGGGTCACGGTTGATCAGACTTCAATTGTCCAATGTATCACAATTCGGGTTACTCCGACAAGTTACGGAAAATTCCGATCAGCGGAAGTGTACCCTTGTAAATGGTAGCGCAGCAACGTTTAACTTTTCGAGTTCGTGGAGGTGGCTGTTTCGTTCCTATCAGAATATTGCCGGGCGACTCGGACGGTTTCTAAATTGCTTTTTTTCTGTTTCAGATGACATGTTTGGCTTTTGGGGAAACCAGGAGCTCAGCAAACCATCACGACAGAAAAATCCCGATGGAGAAAAGCAGTCCGAACGCCGTCATAAACTGCACTGTGCGAATCAGAATAAGGTTGAAAGCGGCTTTATCGGTTTCAAGCCAGAATCGCCTGACGAGCGCAACCGCCCAGGGTGCAAGGACCATGGGCAGGAGCACAGGGGAGGGGAAGTCTTCCTGAACATAAAAATGCGGGGGAATGGCGAAGGCAAGAAGGCAGAGGACGAGATACTGCCATCGGGCAAAACGTTCGCCGAGAAGCACGACAAGGGTTTTTTTACCTGCTTTGCGATCGGTATGGATATCCCGGTAGTTGTTGGCGACAAGAATCATGGTGGAGAGCGCACCGATTGCCAGCGCCGCCCAGAATGCTTCTATAGACCAGTCGAGCGTATTCACATAATAGGTCCCCATAACAGCGATAACGCCGAAAAAGAGAAAAACAAAGAGATCGCCAAGGCCGTTGTAAGCGAGCGGATAGGGCCCGCCGGTATACAGAATGCCCGCGATTATCGAAAGTATTCCGATCACCAAAATCGGCCATCCGGCCAACCAAACGAGATAGAGTCCGAGTAAAAACGCGAGAAAAAAGGTGGCAACAGCAGCTTTGAACATGGTTTCCGGTGTAATTTCTCCGGTTGCGGATGCTCGAGTGAAACCGACGCGATCGATGGTATCGGCTCCTTTGCGGAAATCAAAGTAGTCGTTGGCGAAGTTGGTGGCGATCTGAATCAGGATTGCGCACAAAAGGGCAATAAGTGTGGCGATGCCGTCAAAGAGTTGCTGATGCCATGCCAGAGCAGCACCTGTAAGAACGGGTACCAGCGAGGCGGGGAGTGTTCGCAGCCGGGCCGCTTCTATCCAAACCGAAATTTTCATGAAAAAGTACCATTAGTTTTTAAAGTCAGATGCACAGGAAAATACGGAAAATACAGAAACTTGCGTCCAACTTTCCAGATGGAAGCGCTTTTTTGCGTTATATAGACAAAAACTGAGACTCATTTAAATATTTAAGTCAAAAAAGAATTAATAGTTAAAAAAAATATGGTTTCAATCCATTGTATCGTTTATATTATGTCAATCATTAAAAACGAAAGCGCAACCGATAACCAAATGTTAGTTTCATGAGTAAATCATATAGAAGATTCGATGCAATGGAAGCCGTGAGAAATGCGGAGTACACGTTGACGACCAGAAACGGGTCGGGAAAGTTCGAAATGAACATCACCAAGATTTTTGGTGAAAACTGTCTCTCCATCGACACGTTGAAAGAGCGGCTTCCGAAATCTGTTTGGAAGACCCTGAAAAAAACAATTCGGGACAATGAGCCATTGGAGCACGATGTCGCCGACGCGGTAGCCGTTGTCATGAAAGAGTGGGCATCGGAAAAAGGTGCCACGCACTATTCCCACTGGTTTCAACCGTTGACCGGAGCGACCGCTGAGAAACACGACAGTTTTATTACACCAAATCAGGGTGGTGGGGCTATCACCTCGTTTTCGGGCAACGATCTGCTGCGTGGAGAACCGGATGCCTCCAGTTTCCCCAGTGGAGGACTGCGTCCAACCTTCGAGGCGCGTGGCTACACCGCCTGGGACCCCACATCTCCGGCCTTCATTATCGAAAACGGAAATGGTTCAACTCTCTGCATTCCTACGGTATTCGCATCCTGGAAAGGAGAGACACTTGATTTTAAAACACCACTGCTCCGCTCCACTGAAGCACTTAACAAACAGGCATTGCGCGCACTACAGTTGTTCGGTGGTGAAAAAGTCAAATGGGTCAACTCCACCGGCGGGTATGAGCAGGAATATTTCCTGATCGACCAGGAGTATTACTATCGCCGTCCTGATCTGATGACATCCGGCCGGACCCTGTTCGGTGCCAAACCACCCAAAGGGCAGGAGTTGGATGATCACTATTTCGGCTCCATTCCCGACAGGATTCTCTCTTATATGCTGGATGCCGAGCGTGAGCTTTACCGTCTTGGTGTTCCGGTGAAAACACGCCATAATGAGGTTGCACCCGGTCAGTATGAAATTGCTCCGGTTTTTGAAAAGGCCAATGTAGCGGCCGATCATCAGCAACTTACCATGATAGTACTGAAGAAAATGGCTCGTAAGTACGGACTGGTCTGTCTTCTTCATGAGAAACCGTTCGCGGGACTCAACGGAAGCGGCAAGCATGCCAACTGGTCCATTGCCACCAGCAAAGGCACCAACCTGCTGGAGCCGGGCGAGAGTCCGCATGAAAATATGCAATTCCTGTTTTTCTTTACAGCAACGCTTAAAGCGCTTTATGATCATCAGGGCATGCTGCGGGCTTCCATCGCCAGTGCGGGAAATGACCACCGTCTTGGTGCAAACGAAGCACCTCCGGCAATTATCTCAGCCTATATCGGCGAGCATCTCGAGGATATCGTCAAGCAGATTAAAAACGGCGGTGCCACCAGCTCAAAAAAAGGCGGCTTGCTTGGCCTTGGCATTCCGGTACTTCCCAATATCCCCAAACATGCGGGCGACCGGAACCGGACCTCGCCATTTGCATTCACCGGCAACAAGTTTGAGTTCCGTGCCGTGGGATCTGAACAGACTGTCTCGTTTCCGACGACCGTGCTCAATGTAGGAACTGCTCACGCCATCGATGTGATGACAACAGCACTCGAAACCGAGTTTGCCAAAGAGAACGATTTGGAGAAAGCGCTGGCAACCGTGCTGAAAAACACCTATGCAGAGATCGACGCAATTCTCTTTAATGGCGACGGTTACTCCGACGAATGGCAGGTAGAAGCGGAAAAGCGCGGTTTGCTGAATCTAAAAACCACGATGGATGCGCTCCCTTATATGACAACCGCCAAAAACATCCAACTCTTCGAGAAGTACAACGTACTGTCGGGGTTGGAACTGGAATCCCGCCAGGAAATCTATCTCGAGCAGTATTTCATTAAACTGAATATCGAGGCGGAGACCACAGAGGACATCGTACGAACTATGGTCATTCCGGCCACTGTTCGCTATCTGAATGAGGTGCTTGCCCTTAACGATCGGGGCAAGGCAACGGGACTGGATATTTCGTCGACTAAAACCCTTGCCGAAGAGGTGAATAATGTTCTGAGTCAACTTATTATCGCTGTAGACAAGCTTGGAAAGGTCAACTCCGACCTCGGTGGAGATACCATTCCGGAAAAAGCGAAGCACCTGTCACAGGTCGTCTTGCCCGAAATGAACAAAGTGCGGGTACTGGCCGACAATCTTGAGAAGCTGGTCGCAGACGACTACTGGCCACTGCCGTCCTATCGTGAAATGCTCTTCGTGAAGTAACCGGAGCGGATCCGAAAGGGTACATCTTATTGTTAATTCTGGGGATTCAACCGGTATCAACGATCACTATTGACGTTAAACGATTCTTCGTCACGTAGATGGTGATTGATAGAAACAAGTCCGGAGCTGTGCAAACAGTCCGGGCTTGTTTTATTTTGTGCGCCCGGCAGGGCGCATCCGCTTGGGAGTGAAAGTCTCCTGTGCACCCGACAACTTTATAAAGGATTTTGTCAGGGGGAAGCATTAGCCGGACGGAAAGGGTGTCCATCGCGAGGTGGAATCTGAAGGAAGCTGAAGGCAAAACGCTGGCCCGACGAACAGAAACAGACATTATCTCTCCAAATCTTATGC
>SLQC01000245.1 GCA_007131625.1 Balneolales bacterium
TATATTATCTGTAGCAATATTATTTACCTGCCATCGACGGCTGATAACCCTTATTGATCAAAGCGGCCAGTTTCACCCATCGGTTAATGGCATCGAGAGCTAAATCGAAAGGGTGCTTAAATCCTTCAAATGTGAGTTGGTATGGCGGAGTCTATTGAATCATAAGTACACGGATTTTAAATGCAATAATACGATTATTCATGCACTTATCCTCCAAAAATAACAAATTATTATCCACTTAAGATGTTGATATCTTTATACATATTTATTCGTATGGAGAAAATCAGCAAACCCTACAATACGTGAGCAAAACATTATGAATTGTATTTACAAAAATCAATTACAGTCAACTCCCAAAGCGCAATGGCAGCCGTTCGGTAAATGGTCCAGGACGATTTTCGCGATGGCAATTGCATGTTTGATTATGGCTTGCATTGATACAGGACGTGCGGGACCGACAAATCATTATGGCAGCATCGATCCAATGATGGAAGCCCTGATCGGCGATCCGGTGAATGTAATGCTGGCGAGTAACGGGCAGGCGCTAGAGGATGTGGTCATCGGACAGGACGCATCCAGCCGAACCATTAAGGCGGCAGAGGACCTGGCTGAAAAGCTCGGTCTGATCACCGGTGGTGAATTCCGGATCAGAACGGGTGACGGGGCCTCAGGTCTGGCCGTAGGGACCTGGGAGGATTTTCCAAACCTGGAATTCGAGTCGCTCTTCAACCCGGACGACCCCACCCGCGGCGATGAACACCTGGTCTTTTCCCATGGATCGGGTATCTATCTCATCGGAGCCACAGCTCACGGGGCGCAAAATGCGGTATGGACTTTCCTTCAGCACCTAGGATACCGGCAATTTCTCCCTACCAGTACCTGGGAAATAATCCCGGACATGCCACGCCTTCGGGTTAATATCCACACCTTCGAAAGACCGAGTTTTTACAATCGCAACGGCCCGCGTCCCACCTCATGGACCGATGGTGAAGCATGGCAGGATTGGCGCGAACGCAACCGGTTCAATAATTCATTCAATATCCGGACGGGGCATGTCTATGCGGCTATCATCCGTCGCAACCAGGATGAGTTTGACAAACATCCCGAATACCTGTCAAGTAACAAGTTCCGCGTTTCAGAGCCCGGGCTGGTGGAGCTGGTCGTACAGGATGCAGTCAACCAGTTTCATGATGACCCATCACTAACCAGTGTATCTATGGACCCGTCCGACGGCGGGGGATGGGCTACCGATGCGCAGGAGATGGGATTTTTACCGCACATATCAGACCGCGTGGTATACCTCGCCAATAAAGTGGCCGAAGCCATCAACGACCTGGGATACGGTGAGAAGTTCGTGGGCATCTATGCCTACAATCTGCACTCTGAGCCTCCCACTATTGACGTGCATCCAAACGTGGTCGTCAGTATAGCCACAAGCTACAGCCGCACGGCCTATTCTACCGAAGAACTCGCTGAAAAATGGGGCGAACGCGGGGCGATCATAGGGATCCGCGACTATTATGACACATTTGTCCATAACCAGGGACTCCCCCGTGGTGGCAGGGGCGGAAACGTAAACTATCACGTAAGCAGGCTTCCCCGATGGCATGAAGCAGGTGTTCGGCTTGTAAGGGCGAACGCCACCGACGCCTGGGCGGTCAATGGACTGGGTTTTTATGTGGCCGCTCAACTCCAGTGGAATGTTAACGCCGATGCGGAAGCCATCGTGGAGGATTTCCTTGTGCAGTCTTTCGGTGATGCCTACGAACCCATGAAGGCATTCTATGAAATGGTCGGCAGAGGCAGGGACCGGCCGAGAACCGACAGCGACTTGCTCAATCACATGTACAAATTCGTCAAGGATGCGTATGAGCTGACCGATGACCCCAAAGTGATCGCCCGGCTGAACGAACTGGCCCTCTACACGCGATACTGCGAGCTCTGGCTTGAGTTCGGCGGACAGGCGGAAGCCCAGGCCACGTACCGCCACGCCTACCGGATGCAGAGCGTGATGATGTCGCCCGTAAACCAGCTTTACAGGCACCTCAGACGATCCCGCGTCAATGCCGAGGTCCCATCGGAAATACATCCCGGCAACAGATATACAGTGGGCATGGAGCTTGAAGACTATCCGGGCTGGTGGGTCAGCGACCTGTTCACCCAGGATGAGATCATGGGCTTTGTGACGAATGGAATTGCAAACAATCAGCCGGACGATCTGGACTTTGAAGTGCTGGAATTCGACCATTTTGATCTTGAACCCGTTGCAGACCAGCTTGACCTGCCGAAAGTAACTACCGGAATTATAGGCCGGTACAACTCATCGCGCGGCACCAACCGTGCCTTTACATGGCTGGAAGAAGGCCAGGAGCTCAGGCTTCAAGTACGGGGCGGGACAATATTTGGAAACAGGGGCGATCTGCGGCTGTTCCTGACTTCACCGAAAGAGGCCACTACGGAAGAGGTGGATTTTGCCAGTGTGCCAAATGATAAAGAATGGCATGAAGTTGTTTTGACCTCGCCCCACTCGGGCATTCACGAACTGAGCTGGAGTGACGGGGGAGACCGGACACATCTGCTTTGGGAAGAAGGGCAGCCGATGACACTCCATGTTGGTGTGCGGGGGGCGTACTCCTTTCAAGGCCGCTCCAGTATGTATTTCTACGTACCAAAAGGGACGGAGGTTGTCGGTGGATACATGAGCCATCAATCACATGCTTCAATCCGCGCCTCCGACGGAACCACCATCGAAGGCTGGAGAAATCCTGATTCGAATGACGGCTATTTCAGCATCCCGGTCGGCAAAGGTCAGGATGGTGGATTGTGGCGGGTCAGAAACGGCAAGGGGTTCAATTTTCGGCTAATGAGTGTTCCCCCATACCTGGCGCGCAACGGTGAAGAACTGCTGCTTCCCAAAGAAGTGAATTATGGCAAGAAATTAACTCCAACAGATGTAGAAGAAGAAGATTTCCCTATATCCTTCGAACTTCAACAGAATTTTCCGAATCCCTTCAACCCATCCACCCGGATTCAGTATGCCCTTCCTAACCAGATGCAAGTGCGACTGGAAGTGTTCAATATCCTCGGACAGCGCGTTGCCACTCTTATCAACGAGGATAAAGCGGCGGGCCGGCACGAGGTCACCTTTGATGCGGTGGGACTTTCCAGCGGAATCTATATCTACCGTCTGCAGGGGGATTCATTCATGGAAACCAGGCAGATGTTCCTGGTGAAATAAGAAAATAGTGTCATAAGACCACATGAGGACTTAACCCGTTGTCTGACTTCTGTTTAAGCAGTCAGACAACGGGTTTGTTTTTTTCAATATACATCATTTTTTGTTCTTTGATTTATTGGTTTTGGACTCTTTTAGCTCATGCAAGCTATGAGTTCAAATCGATAAATTTCCCAACAGCATCTATCCCACAGTACAGCAGTATGTTACGAGAATAACAAAGTTGAGCTATTGATAATTTTCTGCTAAA
>SLQC01000405.1 GCA_007131625.1 Balneolales bacterium
CTTGGAACAGCCGAGGGTGTCGACATAGATGCGTGGCAAACGGGTTTGCATAAGGAAAAGCGTTTTTGTGATGGTGCCGAAAAGGGTACATCTTTTCAATTTACGCAAAATTAACGATCTCTACATGCTCGTATTCTGCGAGGTGTTTTAGAACTGACGGATTCGCCACTCTTTGGGATGGTAGTTATTCATCCGTCGGCCGATATTTTTCAGCCATCCCAATGGAATGCTATGGAACGTCGCAAGGTGCCATCCAGTATCAGCAGATTCCGGCACCGGAAGACTCTCCCGACGGAGAAATCGAAGCGCATCGTCCCGGGTGCATGCGATCTTCGGGAAATGTCTGCAATTCAGGTGCATGTCGAGAGCTGCCGCAGCAGCCGGTCGCACATCATCCCGGATAATTCCGGCGATCTCGGTCCCGGCATACCGGACCGGAAGTTGTGAAGAAAGGATATGCAGTGAATTCCAATGGTTGGAGCGGATACGAAAAAGGCGGTCGCGAATCTGGAACTGTCGAAAATCTGAATCGGTGGAGGCGGCAGAATCGGCAGAAATGCCGGGCTGGGAGTTGGAAGGGGCACCAGTGGGATGGTTTAGCGGTGCCATTGGAGTTTTTGTAGTAAGCCATTCAGAGGTTTTTTTCAAAGCAAAAGGTTCCGGTTCAATGATATGTTTGGCTCGTATGTATGGTCGCCGGGGCAGTAAATTTCCATCAGGGGCCGGTTTTCGAATCACGGAAAGAAAAAAACCTTCACCCTGGGAACGGTGCGGATACAATCCATAACCTGTAACATTTCCGACACGGATTTCCCGCATCATGCCACCCGGTACCGGGACACAATCACCGTCTGTTTGTTCCAGCAGCCACGCCACATTGTGCTCATTTTCTTCCGGATTAAACGTGCAGGTCGTGTAAATCAGGTGTCCGCCAGGTCTGATTGCCTTCCAGGTATCCATCAAAATGGTACGCTGCCGGAGCGCGCAATGATGTGCATTATCCGGCGACCATTCCATCCGTGATGGCGGGTTTTTTCGGAACAACCCTTCACCGGAGCAAGGCGCATCTACAACCGCCAGATCGAAAAAAGCCTCAAGTGCCGTAAATCGTACCGGATCACTTTGTGTTACGACCAGGTTGCCGGTTCCCCATTTTGTGCAGTTTTCCAGTAAAGCCGGAATGCGCGACCGGATGACTTCATTAGCGACAATCAGCGATTTCGGGAACATTGCGGCGATCAATGTGCTCTTTCCGCCCGGTGCGGCACAGGAGTCGAGGATCAAATCGCTGTTCTCTCGCAACTCCGGTAGAGACAAAACGTGCTCTAATACCATTGACCCCGCTTCCTGCACGTAATAACAACCGGCGTGAAACAGTGGATCAAGTGTGAATGAGGGGCGATCCCGCAGAAACCACCCATTTTGTGTCCAAGGTACGGGCGAAGCATTGGTACCGGTAATATGTTTTATAGCATCGGGCGTTTTGTTTGGAAAGTCCGATTGCGCGACGAGCCACTTCCACTTGTGCGGGTTTAGCCGGATGGACGTCGCCGGCGGAACATCGAGTGCGAGTAAAAATTCCGGGTATTCTTCCGGAAATTGTTCCCGTATTCGTTCTGCAAATTGTTGCGGCAGTTCGTACGTACCGGTGGTGATGGGTGATGATTTTCGAGGAGATGGCATTATTGAGGCGTCAGGAGTTCCGGGTTGAGGCGTCAGTCATTCCGGCCGGAGTTACTGTCTCCGGGAGGATGTGCAAGACCCGAGTCGGAACTTCGCACTTCGCCCCGGAGTCCCGGAGCACCCCCGTCAACTGCATTGGAACCACTTGTACTGCTGTCACTTTGGGGCCTCATCCCACTATTCCCTTCACGCACACGGTCGTAATAACGGATGGTTGGATAGGCAAATGCGATATCATCATGACGTGAAAATTCAGTGAGCACATCTTCCCAGATCTGTTGTTCGGTACCTCGCCGGGTCCTTGGATTGGTCAGATATCTGATATTCAGCACAATTCCGAAATCCTTGACATCCGTATAGACCGTCGGGGTGAGGATGCGATAGGTGATCAGATACGACCGGGCCGCTCGTCGTAATTGCTGCTTGGCCTCTTCGGAAATATTGGCAGAGTGGCGGTCAGCTATCTTCTGCAGTAATTTTTTGGCTTTCTTCCAGTTGCTTTCGAAGCTGATCCGCACCTTCAATTCGTTCCAGATGAACTGAAAATCAGCGGTATAATTGGCGATATTTTCAGTGAATACCTTATGATTCGGAATATGTATTACCCGGCCTGTGCTTTGGTCGGCATCTACCCAGTTGCCGATCTCAATGAGACTGAATTTGAAAATTCGCTGATCGATCACATCCCCGCTCACACCCGCAATCTCAATGCGGTCCCCGATCTCGAACGGTTTGCGCCACAACAGAAAAATCCATCCGGCCAGATCGGCCACAGAATCCTTCAGGGCAATAACAATTCCGGCCGATAATAATCCCAGAAAAGTGGCAATCGACTGAAAACCTTCGAACCAGGTACGTCCAAGAATCAGAATGGCGATAAAAAACAGCACACGTGAAAGATATTTTCGCCATCTGTAATGGAGTTCCGGATCCGATGAATTGCGATAGACTATGCGCAAAATCACCATTCGTATCAACCACATAGCGAATATGACCGCGATTGTAAACATCAGATTCTGAGTGAACCCATGGCTCAAATCGGCCAGATCAGCAATGCTTCGTGTGATCCGATCTACAATATGAATATCCTGTGGCATAATCTGTGCGGATCGTGTTCGTTAAACTTTTGAATTGAAATGATAATTAGGTAATTTACGAATCTTACCATGCCAATAGTAGCAATAATATTATGCTTTATACACTGACAATCATTCTTATTACGATCATCTCTGTGTTGATGGTCATTGTGATCCTTCTTCAGAGCGGACAAGGACAGGGGCTTTCCGGCGGTATGATGGGCGGCGGCGGAGGTATGATGGGCGGTGGCGGCAACATGATGGGAGCACGCCGCACAGCCGATTTCCTCTCCAAAGCGACTTCGATTCTGGCAGCGACGTTCCTTACTCTTTGCGTACTGGCCAACTTCTTCATCGACCGTGAAACATTTGACCAAAGCACGATTCAGCAGCAAAGCGGATTTCCGACACAAACGCAAGATTTTGATGCTCCGGCTGATACCGATTCTCCATTGCCGGAACAACAGGATGAATTACCGGATCCGATTCCGCAAGAGTGAAGTTACCCTGCAACGTATCGTTATTTAAGCCGCGGACTGATCAGATTCGGAGAGTCGTTCCGGACATTGTTTACTTCAGCACTGACTTTGAATGTCGCCATATTCTCGGTCGGGTAGGGAGTTAACAGACTCTTTAACATTTCGGGTCGTGGATTTACCGGGTCAAGCCAAACGTTGTAATCGTCTTTTCTGAGTATGACCGGCATCCGGTTATGCAACGGTTGCATTAATGCGTTTGCTTCCGTAGTTAAAATGGCGTATGTGTGTTGCTCATCACCGCCCGGGCCGGTATGTGTGTCATAGATACCAGCCATTCCGAACAGTTCCTGATCCAGCAGTCTGATATAAAACGGAATTTTCCTGCCACCGCCAAAATCCTTCCATTCAAAAAAACCGTTGGCCGGAACAATACATCGTTTCCGTTGAAACGATTTCCGAAATGATGGCTTGTCATTTACCGTCTCGCTTCTGGCGTTGATCAAGGGTTTCCAATCGGATAGGTCCTTTACAAAGGAGGGTATAAATCCCCACTTGAACGCCCCGAGCGTACGGTCCATTGTTCCCATCGTCAACACAACCGGCCGTACAGTTCCCGGAGCGATGTTGTAGGAAGGCTCCAGAAAGGCTTCGTCCGGTGCAGAAACCTGAAACTGATTCTCTATTGTTTTTTTATTCGAATAAAGCGTATATCTACCGCACATATCATATGTTTCTGTTTTGTGTCAGTAATTGATTTCATCTGTTATTTTTTTTTCTTTAGGACAGATGTATTGGCGAGATAATATTTTTACAAAGTGGTGAATGATTATTACCGGCATTGGTAAACAATGTGAATTTAATAATCAAAGGTAATTAACATATGAAATGTCCATGACGATTATAATCATTCCCTTTTATGTCGGATTGCCGTCATAGCCATTTCATGTGTCTGTTTTTTTCGATTCAAGCAGACACATAGAGCATCTGTGGAAATAATCATATGACTGTGAGTCGAAAAATTCAGCCATGGATATTCCATGGACAAGATACATGGAATATCATATGAATCACTATGATTATGAAGTCTTTTCAGACAATTTTCGTTTCTGATGACGGGCGGGTCCGAGCCGGTTGGCGTCTTCTTTTGCAACTTGCTTTATCCGTACTGTTTCTGATACCGCTACAATTGGCTGCATCGCAATTCGGAGGACGTAATATGCAGATTATTGCCGGTGGTATGGCAATTACCCTGGCGATCTGGACTGTCGGTGCCATGCTGGACAAACGTCCGCTCCGTGATTTCGGACTGGCCATTGATGCGGTTTGGTGGAGAGAGTGCCTTGTCGGTTTTATCATGGCAACTGTGGTGATGAGCTTGATTGTGCTGGTTCAGTGGCTTGCTGGCTGGATCGATTTTACCGGATTCGGCTGGAACAGGTCTTCGGACCGCAGATTTCTTCTGATGCTCGCCGGGTATGTAGTAACCATGGCATTTGTCGGTTTCTACGAAGAATTATGGACCCGGGGCTATCAGCTGAAAAACATCGCGGAAGGTACCTTTTCGGGCAAAAACCGGAATATAGCCGGTATGATCGCCATCGCCATCACTTCCCTCGCATTTGGATTTCTGCATATGGGCAATCCCGGCGCAACGATTTTCAGTACAGTGGTAATCATAATGGCGGGTGTCATGCTGGCTATCCCTTTTGTCATTACCGGTCGGCTCGGTCTCTCGGTCGGGATCCATTTTGGATGGAATGTGATACAGGGTGCGGTGTACGGACTGCCCGTTAGCGGTATCCGGTTTCGCCAGTCGCTGCTTCAATTTGAAATATTGGGACCGGAACTCTGGACCGGCAGCCGGTTTGGTCCAGAAGGAGGGCTCCTCGGCGTCGCAGGAATTTTATTGCTTGCTGCATTTTCGATTGGCTGGCTTTCATGGAGAGGCTGCAGGATCGCTGTTTCTGAGAAATTGGTTAGTCCACCGTCATCCGGCGTCTATTAACTTTGATCAGTTAATTCCTTATATTGTAAACTTAGTTTAAAACGCTTATTTATAGAAATAGGCTCATATAAAAAATCTGATTTAATATTTTGTCATTTGAACATTTCAACCTCCATGAAGAGGTATTCAATGGATTAAGGGACATGGGATTTGAAAAGCCCACCCCGATCCAGGAATCTTGTATTCCAATAATTATGGCAGGCCGTGATGTACTTGCCTCCGCACAAACAGGCACCGGAAAAACGGCTGCCTTTGCTATTCCTGTACTGGAAAAACTTTCAGAAAAGAAGAAGCAGAAAAAAGAAGGTATTCGTGCATTGGTAATTACACCTACCCGTGAGCTTGCCGGACAGGTCGACGAAGCCTTCTTTGCCATCGGTTATCATACCGGGCTTACGACCGCCAAGGTGTATGGCGGCGACGACTGGTCGCGACAGGAAAAGGCACTTTCCCGCGGTACCAACATCATTGTTGCAACACCGGGACGTCTGCTTGACCACATGAGGATTCACGATGTCGATTTTAGTAATCTCGATTTCCTTATTCTGGATGAAGCCGACCGGATGCTCGATATGGGATTCATCCCGGACATCACGCAGATTGTCAGCACACTCCCGAAAAAACGCCAAACATTGCTTTTTTCTGCCACACTGCCATCAAAAATCGTGCAGCTGGCAAAAAAAATGATGAACAATCCCGAACGGGTAAACATGGCGCCGGAAAACAAGGCGGTCGAAGGCGTTTCACAAGGTATGTACTATGTAGAAGAGCAGGACAAACTTCCTCTGGTACTGCACCTCTACGAAAAAGAAAACTGGGCATCGGCCATCATTTTCATGTCGACAAAACGCGCCGTTGATAAGCTCACACGGGAACTCTCCCGGAAAGGAGCTAATGTCACCAGTATCCATGGTGACCGTTCCCAGACAGAACGGGAAAAAGCACTCGCCAGCTTCCGGAAGGGCGAATACCGTATCATCGTCGCAACCGACGTGATGGCGCGTGGAATCGATGTAGAAGGGGTGTCACATGTCATCAATTTCAGTGTTCCACATGATGTGGAAGACTATGTGCACCGGATCGGGCGAACCGCCCGTGCCGAAGCTACTGGTGATGCCCTGACACTGATATCGGGACAGGATCGCCGGTATATGGAGAGTATTATTCGAGCGATGGAGTCGAAAATTATTAAGCTGGAAATCCCGGAGTCAATCAGTCAAAAAGGTGACAGGGAAAAGGGTGGCTCGGCTCGCAGAGCAGATCGACGAGGTCGCACGGCGAAGCCTAAAAAAGGACAGGATGATCCGTCCAAAGGTAAGCCGAAACCTGTTGATAAGTCAGCTGACAGTGGGGAATCTGACGAGAAAACACCTGATGAGAAAACCACCGGAGGCAAAGCGTCGCAAAGCAAGCCGACCAGTGATAAAGAGTCAACACCCAGGCCGCAACGCCGGCGAGGGCGGAAACGGCCAGGTGGAAATCGTCGTACCGCAAAGGGACCCGGCAAGGATGCCGGCGCCGGACCCGACACAGGCAGTCAACCAAAATCGAAGCAGGTGAGTGGTGATGAACCGGGCAGTGATACCGGGCAGGACAGCAAAGCCGGACAGGACAGCAAAGGCGCCCGAAGACGCAGAAAACCTCAGCGTCGCAAACAGGCCAAAGGGGAAAAAAGTGATAAAAGCAGCGACAAAAGCGACGATGCCACCCGCCAGAAAGGAGGTCGGCAGGGAGGAGGCCGGCAGCCAGGCAAGTCAAAGCGTAGCAGTACCGGTCGGAAAGCCGGTCCACGCGTTAAAAAACAGCCTTCTCGTAAAGATGTCGAACGTAAAGAACTTTTTGACAATATTACATCCCCCGATATGGAACGCGTTAACAAGTCGGTTGAAAAACAGGGTGGTGTCTGGACAAAAATCAAAAAGATATTTGGCAGCAACTGACAGCAGTTTCCATCTGTTTCGTTATGCCGATATCTGAGTAATCAGTCTCTTATCCGATAGTTCAATTTCAACTTATGAATATCTACACAGTTATCATACTGGCGGCACTGCTTTTCAATTATCTGTTGAATCTGATATCGGATTTACTGCAGGTCAGAGCTTTGCACAAACCGCTGCCGAACGAGTTCAGGGATGTCTATGATGATGAAAAATACCGGAAAGCCCGGGACTATGCACGCGTCCGGATCCGGTTCGGACTGCTTTCCGCCACGTTTAGCCTGACTATTCTGCTGATATTCTGGTTTGCCGGCGGGTTCAACTGGGTCGACCAGTTTGTTCGCGAACCGGGGTATGGTACCGTCTTGACCGGATTGCTGTTTATTGGCCTGATCTTCCTGGCGCAGAACTTCCTGTCCATCCCCTTCTCCATCTACTCCACGTTTGTGATTGAGGAGCGGTTCGGATTTAACAAAACCACTCCGGGCACTTTCGTGGTCGACCGGATCAAGGGATTGTTGCTTTCAGTGGTTCTGGGTGGACCTTTACTGGCAGGAATGATCGCCATTTTTGAATTTCTGGGAGCAGAAGCATGGATCTATGCATGGGCCGTGGTGATCCTGTTCACGCTTTTTATACAGTTCATCGCCCCAACCTGGATCATGCCGCTCTTTAACAAATTCACACCGCTGGAAGACGGCGAACTAAATCAGGCTATTCTAAACTATACCGACCGCGTCGCATTCCCCCTGCAGGGAATTTACAAAATCGACGGATCCCGCAGATCCGGTAAATCCAACGCTTTTTTCACCGGTTTCGGCAAGAACAAAAGGATTGCGTTGTTTGATACACTGATCGACAATCACACCGTCCCGGAACTGGTCGCAGTATTGGCTCATGAAGTGGGGCACTTCAAAAAGAAGCACATCCCCAAAAACATGATCATCAGTTTCCTTCATACCGGAGTGATGCTTTTCCTGCTTTCACTGTTTATCCGGGTACCGGGACTTCACGAAGCGTTTATGATGGAGGAGATCTCTGTTTATGCCGGACTGCTCTTTTTCGGGTTGCTCTATTCGCCGATAGAAATGGTGCTATCCGTCATCATGCAGCATTTTTCGCGTAAATATGAGTTTGAAGCGGATCACTTTGCAGCAGAGACAACCGGAGATCCTGAAAGCATGGTGTCAGCCCTCAAAAAACTTTCTGCCGACAATCTGTCCACCCTGACACCACATCCGTTCCACGTTTTTCTGCACTACTCTCACCCACCGGTGCTGCAGCGTGTCAAAGCTATTCGCGGCTATCGAACATCTGCCGGTGAACCCGGTACATGATCCTCGTAACAAAAGCACGCGGGTATGGAGCATTCTGATGTTTCGCATGAGCATGCTGACTTTTGTTTCGCATGAGCATTCGGATGCAGGTTTAAATCCGTCTTCAGACATCGGAAGGTAGATACCATACGGATTGCCGTCGAAGATAACGGCGTTGGACTTCCGGTTGGATACAATGTTGATTCCAACGGATCACTCGGAATGTTGCTGATCGCATCCCTGTCCGAGCAACTCGGCGGAAAACTAACCGTCTCAACGGAAGAAAAAGGAGCCCGATTTGAAATCCGGATCAACCAAAAAGCAGATAAACGATAACGACCGATGCAATGATGCCAGCGAGATCAGCAATGAGTCCGGTCTGGACAGCATACTTGACACGTCGGATTCCTACCGCTCCGAAATAAACTGCCAACACATAAAAAGTCGTTTCTGTGGAGCCGAACATGGTCGCCGCCATTTTAACAAAGAGGGAATCTTCACCGTATGCCGCAACCATATCAGCCAGTATGCCGACGGACCCGCTCCCGGTTAATGGACGGAAAATAGCCATCGGCAGAACTTCCACAGGAAACCCCACCAGTCCGAGCACCGGTCCGAGTGCCGCCATAAAGAAGTCCATTGCCCCACTTTCGCGGAACATTCCGATGGCGAAAAGAATGGCCACAAGATATGGAATAATACGCACACCGATTTGAAAACCTTCTTTGGCACCGTCGACAAACACTTCGTAGACCTGTACTTTCCGAATTAGTCCATACAAGGGAATCATCACAATTATGAGGGGCAGGACGAAAGCAGCAATGGTTTGCATTGATCAGACCTCGATTTTTTGTTCGTCGGGGATATTGTCGGAATGGGGATCTTCAGGGTGATACTGCTCGTAAATTTTGGCTGCTGTTATTCCCACAATCAAAGAGATCAGAGTTGCCAGCGCCATAGCTATGACCAGTTCGTTCACTCCGGTGCCGATCAAAGCGACCAGTGTGGCCGGAGGAAGCAGCTGAACGCTTGCCGTGTTCACTGTCAGCAGCATACACTGGGCGTTGCTTGCTTTGTCCCTGTTCGGATTCAGCTTTTGCAGTTCCTCCATCGCTTTGATACCCAATGGCGTAGCGGCATTACCAAGTCCGAGCATGTTGGCGGCCATGTTTAGGCTTATGATACCATGAGCCGGATGGTTTTTCGGGACATTAGGGAACAGAAATCGCAGAAATGGTTGTACAAATCTGACAATGATGTAGACCAATCCACTCTTTTCCGCTACTTTCATAAGCCCCAGCCAAAGTGCCATGACTCCGATAAGTCCGATCGCCAGAGTGACTGCAAATTCGGCCATATCGAACGCAGCTGTTGTGATGGCCCGCAATTTTACATAGCGGACTTTCGGCAGCAAAACACCGCCTGTGGCCTCTATCCGGTCGAATGAGACCACTTCGGCGAGGATCTCCGTCGAGGTCGATGTCTCCTGGAACTCAGCGATACTCAGCCAGTGATCCGGCATGTCATCATCAACCGAAATGACCATTTCATAGGAATCATCCACCGGACGCCAGGCTGCATCGAAACGACCGTCGTGACCGGCAATGCGGAATTGCACATTTTGTCGACGGTCCGGATCCCCGTTATCAGGAAAATAGATACTGATATCGTGAATTTCACCATTCCGGTAAGTATTCTGTGCGATATCCCGCACATCGTGACCAATCGCAAATATCAGACTGATGATGATCAGTCCAGCCCATATATAATTCAGCATAGGTAAAGGAGTTTTCTTGCTTTGTTTGAATGCTACAAATACATAACCTGTTACTAGTACAGACGTCACTGATTATGCAATATGGGCAAAAAAAAAATACATACGAAACATCCATGGCGAAATCTTTCGACAAACAATGGCATGGCTACATAATGGATCTACGATGTGATCGATTACATCCAAAAACAACACCAGGATGAAACTGTCGGGACAAAAAAGGGGTACTTCAGCGGACGGGCACGATGATACCAGAAAAGGATGGCGGCCAGAGACGTGTGCGTTGCATGACAGCTGGCATCCAAAATCCCCCGGCGAACCGATTGTTCCCTCATGGACACCCTCGACCATATACCACCACCCACCGTCGGGCTTGTCTGGTGATACCTGGAGCTATACCCGGCTTGACAATCCCAACCGGACTCAGCTTGAACAGACCCTCGCATCTTTGGAAGGTGGCGGTGTTGCGGTCGCGTTTGCCTCCGGGATGGCGGCGGTTCAGGCGATTTTGCATCTGCTTAAGCCGGGTGATCACGTGCTGTTGCCGGACGACTTGTACCACGGAGTCCGTAATCTGATCCGTGATCACTATGACAGGTGGCAGCTTGCATACGATTTTGTTGATATGTCCGATCCGGAGGCCGTGGAAAAAGCCTCCAGTGAAAATACACGCATATTGTGGCTGGAAACGCCCTCCAATCCGATGCTGAAAATCAGTGACATTGCCGGTCTCTGCCGGCTTGCCCGCAGCAAGGGGTGGATTTCAGTCGTCGACAACACCTGGACCACCCCGGTTGTGCAGCGTCCACTTGCACTCGGAGCGGATATAGTGCTCTACTCGACCACCAAATACATCGGTGGCCATAGCGATGTGCTTGGCGGCGCCGTGGTGATGCGAAAGTCCGGTGATGAATCCGATCACTTTGGTGTACTGGCGGAAAAGCTCAGAGCGCTTCAGATTCAGGCCGGTTCCGTACCGTCACCGTTTGACTGCTGGTTGATGATCCGCAGCCTCAAAACCCTTTATGCTCGCATACGCCTGCAGTCAACCAACGCACTGCTGATCGCCGACAGGCTGCAGCGGCATCACAACGTGGAGAAAGTTTATTACCCGGGTCTGGAAAATCATGAAGGACATACGATGGCATCCCGACAGATGGATCTTCCCGGGGCTATGATCTCTTTTCAGATCAAAGGGGATGCCGCCGATACCTTACGGATCATATTCGCTTCCCGGTTGATTATTCCGGCAACCAGTCTTGGTGGTGTGGAATCGACCTGGGAACACCGCAAAACAAGTGAATATACCGGCAGTTCGACCCCGGACAACCTTATTCGACTCTCGGTAGGAATGGAACATCCTGAAGACATCTGGGGCGACATCGAACAGAGTCTCACGGTTTTATTTCAGAAAGGTGCAAATGTGAACGATTTTCAATAATTTGTAAAAATTAAACAACCCGGTTCCGCTACCGCTGAATTCACGGATACCAAACACTCATAAACCACCGCAATTTTACCAAGATGGCACGTATCGAAGTAACCATGCCCAAAATGGGCGAGTCGATTATGGAAGGAACGGTTGTGGAATGGTCGAAGAAAATCGGCGATTCCATCGACCTGGACGAAACACTTCTCGAAATTGCAACCGACAAAGTAGACTCGGAAGTCCCTGCTCCCGAAGCGGGAATACTGGTTGAAATTCTGGTGGAGGAAGGGGAAACAGTGGATGTTGGTGAACCCATCGCAATAATTGAGACAGATAAAGACGCTGCCCGGGACGCTGCCGCGGGAACTTCATCCGCAAAGAAACAATCCGACGATTCCGATACAGCAATAGAGGGTTCGGATACGGCTGATGATGCATCGGGTGGTGGAAATGGCAAAGCTGAAGAAAGGGATGGAGTAGGGGATAGTGGTACGGCAACAACAGCAAGCGACTCGGATCATTCCGGTTCCCGAAACGGACACGATCATCAGGATGACTCCGACAGCCAACAGTCCGGAACTTCGGATTCGGCCCCGGTTTTGAAAGGTGACACACCACCGCAGCGCAAGGGATCGGACGGACGTTTTTACTCCCCGCTGGTTCGGGCAATTGCCAAAGAGGAAGGGGTTTCCCAGGAGGAATTGGAATCACTCGAAGGCAGTGGAAACGATGGCCGGCTTACCAAACAAGATGTGTTGAATTATGTGAAATCTGGTAAAAATGCCCTGAAAACAACCGACACCCGCTCCAAAGAGGCATCCGCAAAAGACAGATCAGAAACTCAAACCGGTGAAATTTCGACATCATGGCCTAAGCAAAGTGTGGAGATCCTCAAGATGGATCGCATGCGCAAGGTTATTTCCGAACACATGGTGCGGTCCAAGCAGACTTCCGCTCATGTGACGACATTCAGTGAGGCGGATGTCACACTGCTCGTCCGGTATCGTGAACAGAACAAGAAGAAATTCGAAAAAGAGCATGGATTCAAGCTTACCTTCACCCCGTTTTTCATCGAAGCCACAATCCAGGCACTTCGCCAGTTTCCATTGATAAACAGTTCGGTCGACGGTGACAAGATTCTCCTTAAAAGAGACATTAACTACGGTATTGCTGTGGCGCTCGGTGAATTAGGCAATGGAGGACTCGTTGTGCCGGTTATCAAAAATGCCGGTGAAATGAACGTTCAGGGCCTGGCTCGCTACACTCATGAGCTTGCCTTCAAAGCCCGAAACAAAAAACTGTTGCCAGACGATCTCGCCGGCGGAACCTTTACACTCACCAATTATGGAAGTATGGGCAATCTGATGGGTACTCCGATCATCAATCAGCCCCAGGTTGCTATCTTCGGAACCGGGATTATTCAAAAAAGGCCGGTAGTACTGGAGGTCGATGGGACCGACA
>SLQC01000121.1 GCA_007131625.1 Balneolales bacterium
AAATTAGTGCAATGGTTGATTAGATTATTTATGACAAGAAGGAGTTGAACGATGATTTGGACTAAATTTATCAGGATGCAAGTACCGGCAATCTCTTTGATTGCCATTGCCGGCCTGTTGATTTCCCAGGTTGCCGGAGATGAATGGAAATCCGGTCATGAAATAGAACAAATTGGTTTTCAGGAAGATCCGCAGATACTTGTATTTAACGAGAAAGAGGGGAAACACACAGAAGACACATACTTTTCTTTGGTGGGAAATCCTTCGATAAAAGAGACTTTTAAGGTGGAGGTTTCTTCTGTCGGAAATGATATGAATTCGAACGGATCAATACTTCCTGGTACAACCATTTCGGGAAACATCTGGCATGTTGCTTTGGACGGTTTGGACTCCAACCCCGGTACGCATGATGCTCCTTTTAGCAGCATTCAGAAGGGAATCGATTCCGCCGGGCCTGGCGACATTGTCAGGATCGGACCGGGGGTTTATTACGAACGTATTGAAATACGACAATCCGGAGAGGAAGGTGCGCCTGTCGTGCTCGAAGGAACACGTGGATCGGATGGAGAAAGAAAAACCTGGATTGATGCCGGCCAGGCAGTGGATCCCAGTACATGGCAGGCTGCTCCGGAGGTTGGGCCGAATGTATTCCAGAATGAAAGTTTCGACTATGAACCTCAGTTTATGACCGTCGATGGGAAATCGGTGGGGCATGTGTATCGCCATAAGGATATTGCAGTCGAAGGTATCTATCACTCACGTGGTGAAGTTGACATCCCTGAGGACCATCGTTGGAGAAGCATGGCCATGGAGGTGTTGAGTTGGCCTGAACATCATCGTGAAACCACGAGGTATTTGGGTGGAAGCGTCCGGTTTTGGGATGTGATAGGTGGTGTGTATGCACATCACTCCGATGAACAAATGGGGATCACGTACCTGCGTCTTGCAAACGGCGTCGATCCGCGACAGCATGAAATAGCCATATCAGATGGAGGCGCTGTGATTACGATTGACAATGCGAGCTATATTCATCTGAAAGGTCTGGCTATACGAAATGGAGAGACCGGTATTGGGATAAGCGGTGAAGAGGCACTACATAATATGATTGATGATTGTTACCTTACACACGGCCGTGTGAGGGTTAATATAACGGATGGAGCATCCTATAATACGGTGAGCAACAACCATATGACGATGGGATTCCTTGGATCCGTACCGGGCGCATGGGGTGGTGGCAGGTTCAGTGAATCTGCTGCAGAAAATGAGTATCTCTACAATTTCTTTAAATATCTGCATGGTCGGGGAACCAGTTCGGACGATCGTTCCGTTGCGATCGCCGGGGATGCTCGCGGTAATGTAATCGAGGGAAATCATTTAGAAGGCGGTTTGATCGGTATTGCATCACGCAACAATACCGGCCTGATTGTTCGCAACAACCATATCCATGGTTTCTCCAGTGTCGGCATACTTGTTAGCTCCGGAACTATTGATGGTCATTTCCACGATAATTCCGTCCATAATTCCAATATCAACGTCAGGGTGCATGACCTGAGTCGACCCGGTTCGGGTCATCGTGCCTATATCTACCGCAACCTGATTTTCCAGCCGGGGCCAATCGGCTCAAATACCTATTCCCATGTGTTTGTTCATGACGATGATTATCCGGAACCGGAAATTTCTTTTTACCACAACACATTTGTCGGCGGATCCAGAGTTGTGAGTCTAAATCCCAGATTGTCTGGATATCCGGAATTCCAGTTTCTGAACAACATTATTTTAGTCAATCAGCCTATTTCTGCTGCTGGAATTTTGTATGAGCATCCCAAAGCATTGGGTATTTTCGACTACAATTGGATTGGCGGAGACTTCCTAGATAACAAGCCGGGTTGGTTCGGTAACAATAACATTATTGACAGAGGCGGACAGTTGTGGAGTGATACCACAGTCTCCACCGACTTCCACCTTCCGGAGGATCATCCGGCTCGTGAAGCAGGTATTGATTTGTCACAGCCTTTCAGTATCTCCGGCAAGGTCTATGAACCTCTTCCTGGTATGGAACCCGGTTATTTCAGCGGTGAACACCCTGATTTGGGTGCTGTTCAGTATGAGTACGGTAATTGAATTTACTTTTTTCTCGGTTTGGTTCCTTCGGCCTATACCACGAAACCAATCCGAAGTAATATGATCCAAAATTTCGGAGGAAAATGTATCGAAAAACGGAACAGTTGATCAGGAAAAATATCGGTTGTGTTAAACATTCTCGTAATTGTGACAAACTATGTTGATATATAACCTATGGTCTGATCGATTCCGAATTGAAAATGCGATGTTTGCAGAACTATATGTAACTGTAAACTTATAAAAAGGCTCTATGACAGATGTCACACATTTACAAAAACACTCCAACGTAGCACTTCTTTTGTTTGCAAAAATAATTAAACTAAAAATGAATGAACCATTAATTCGGGAGGGTGTATAATGAAACAGCTTGTTTCCGCGATGCTTGTCACGTTATTGCTTTCATGCACTGCCGCAGGAGCAGCAGAAAATGAAGCAGGAGCAGCAGAAAACAGAAGTCGTGAGCTAAGCCGGCTTGATGCGGTTGTAGTTTTTGCTGACAATGTTCTTACCTACGGCCGGGATGTATATGGCGACAGACATACTCCGTTGTTCGCTGATGGCATTAATGTTGACACAAAAAGAGCAGCCATGTGGGTGAATCCCAATGATGAGTCGGAGTGGATGCTCTCGAATCTGGCGAACCAGCAGAATCTGTTCCGCACGCTGGTGGGACTCAGCAACATGACCGGAGACGACCGTTACCGGGATGCCGCGGTGGAAGCCACGGAGTATATGATCGATCATCACCGCAGCGGGAGCGGGCTGTTTTATTGGGGAGACACCCGTTTTGTAGATCTGAGAACACATGAACGGGGTTATGCCGGCAGCGGCAATCATCGCTTCATGAATATGCTACCCTTTTACTCTTTCCTTTGGGAGGTAAATCCGCAGGTGACAGAACAGCTTGTGAAAGCTATATGGGATACGCATATCAGGGATGATTGGAGTGTACTGGATATAAATCGTATGGGTCCCTTTACAAGTGAGTTGGGCGGACCGGTGTGGGACCAGGAATTTGTGGGAGCAGAGCCCTTCTTTGAGGGTAGATGGCTGTCTTTCATTCCCGCCGGCACGGATCTGTTCTACGCAGCTGCAAAACTTCATTTTTTATCCGGTAAGGAGGAAGCGCTAAAGTGGTCTTTGCGATTGGCCGAGCAATATGTAAATGCCCGTAATCCGGAAACAGGCCTCGGTGTCTTTCAGTTCAGTCAGCCGGAAAAACGGGCAGAGCCACCTGAAGATCCCGAGCATCCCCAGTATACGTACTCAACCTATGGTGATCGGGCCCA
This sequence comes from Balneolales bacterium, assembly GCA_007131625.1. Taxonomy (GTDB): domain Bacteria; phylum Bacteroidota; class Rhodothermia; order Balneolales; family Natronogracilivirgulaceae; genus SLQC01. The sequence goes on from SLQC01000121.1 coordinate 3,411, forward strand.
GCGGCAGTTGGGACCGGAGTTTGGGGAGATCGCGCTCGAAGGAAATGTGATCACAAATCCGA
>SLQC01000021.1 GCA_007131625.1 Balneolales bacterium
ATTTTCATAATTTAATTTTTATGATAAACAAATTTATTTTATAGAATATTATTCCATTCAAGAGAATCAATGAAATTTAAAAAATATCATCTATTCACTGAGTGTTGATAAGTATTCAACCAGATTTCGAAGTTCATAACGTGAAAGTATGTTCTCCATAGCCGGCATGGCCGAAGGAGAATTGATTCTCTCGATAATATTTTCCTTTTCAATCTCATATCTTTGACCGCCACTTTCAACGATAATCTGTTCATCTGTTTCAGCTCGCAGGGCACCCCGTACCGTCTCACCATCCTGCATGGTCAATACCACTGATCTGTAACCGGGTGTGAGAATTGCATTTGGATCAATCATTGATAAAAGTAATTCATCACGGGATAGTCGATCTCCAACATTGCTCAAATCCGGGCCAGCTTCGCCTCCTTGGCCGCCCACAGCATGACATCGAATACATTGAGCCCCTGGATGTTCCATAAATACTCTCTCTCCACTTGCTGCATTTCCTCCATACAGCGATTCAACATATTCAGAAGTGAGTCTTTCATCAATATCCAGGCCACTACGATAATCGGCCAAAACAGCCCGTAATTCCTGATTTCCTGTACGCTCTATCGCTTCAAACAGTTCAAGCTCCAACTCGTGAGCTAACTCACCCGCCACCAAAAGATCCAGATAATCTGAAAGAAGTGCCTCAACAGCTTCTCCTTCCATGCCACCAAGTGTTTCCAAAGCTAACTGGCGCTCGCTGATATCTCCCGCCTGCATAGCCATATCAAGGAGGTCAACCATTTCTGTCTCGGGCAGGTCCAACCCTGGTATCAACCCAAGAGCACTTCCGCGAACCTCCGCATGAGTATCCTCCAGGGCCAAAACGATTGCATCGTCGATCCGGTCAAACTCCAGATCGATCAGTGCATAGAGAAGTGCCCGACGAACCTCTGGGGAAGCATCCTCCTTAAGCAAGGTAAAAAACACAGGTATAGCATCTTTATAACCCAGCGCCCCGGCAGCTTCGACCGTTGCAACCCGTACAGCACTGCTGGCCATTTGGGGCATCTCTCGCACGACCGGACCCAAAGCCTGCCGGGCCATTTCCGGGTCATTCTCCACACGCCCGCGTGGTTCGCCAGTCACACGATCCAGTGTCGACGATGAAGGCCATACAGCCAGTGTCTGAAGTGCTTCAACCCTGAGTTCTTCCTTCACATCCTCGCGCAAGGCAAAATTTCCAAGCCGCTGTGCATCCTCCTGATTGCCTCCATACAAATTCGCGTTTACAGAACGGCGGATCAGCGGTTCATTGACAAATTGTTGTTGATCGAGCATTCCGGCCAGTGCGGGAAGGGCTTCCTCAATAAATGCATCATCATTAATCGCTCTTGCAGCATTCGTGACAATAAATTCGTCTTCATCAGCCAAGAAACGTGCTGATCCCGGACTCTCCAACCTTTTAAGAGCTACAATGGCAGCAATTCGCACGGCTCGTGAAGGGTGGTCTGCAAGGTTTGCTACTGCCTGATCGTTGCCAATTCTAGCCAGGGCTATTGCCCCACTATGCCGCAGGTAGACATCCTGATCATCATTATCTTCGAGCATTGCTACTATAGGCTCCAGTGCTTGTTCGTACCCAATTCGCCCTAAAGCTTCGGTTGCAAAAAATCGTACACGAGGTTCTTCATCTTCAAGTAACGGAACAATATATTCAGCTGCCGGATGATAACTTACATCACCCAACCATCTGGCCGCTTGAGCACGTATCTCGGAATCCTCATCATCCAAAAAACCGATCAGGGGAGCTACTGCATCGAGATCGCGACGGCCGATCTGTGCCAATCCCCAGATGCCATGAATTCGCGCCAGTTGATGTTCACTGTTTTCCAGTTTTGATAGAAGGGAAGCCGTATCCCCGCGTCGTGCAAATTCGAACTGGGCCTTCTGACGAACACGCATGTCGTTATTTTGCAGCAATGTCGTCAGATCTTCAGCCGGCCGCTCCCTGAAGTCTTCGGCCAGAAGGGTACGTGTTTCCTCCCGGTGGAGTTGGCGATCGTCAGACAACTCCTCTACATCAACCTTCCAGATCCGCCCGAGACCATTTGTAAACCAGCCATCGACCCAATCACTAAAGTACAGCGCACCATCCGGACCAATATCCAGTCCAACCGCCAAAAGACCCTGCACAACTACTTCATCTCTGTCAAGTTCAAACGAAGCACCATTGGGTTTGAGGCTTACAGCTGAGATAGTACCTCGGGGTGGAGCACCCGGAAATCTCATAATGAAAAAGTGGTCATCCCACTCCTCATTTAATGCCGTACCGGGGTTGTATGTCATACCGGCAGGCCCTACAGGATAGGGCGCAAGGGGCGGCAAGATATGAGCTGCCTGATCTTCAAAGCGAGGTTCATAATATCTTTCATGACCCCATGGGTTATAGGTATTATTTTTAGGATCAACATATTTTCCAAATTCCCAATTGGTACGCCAGCCCGTATCGGACCCATCGATGAGATGAACCAGTCGCTCATATTCATCGGGGAAATCACCATCGTTATCAAAGGTTATCAGATTTCCGTATTTATCAAAATTAAATTCAAACGTATTGCGTACTCCAGTGGAAAACACTTCAAAATTACTACCGTCCGGTTCTGAACGAAGAATTCCACCTTCTCTCGGATAATGCCACCTTTTGCCTTCCTGGTCAACAACACTGAAGCCACTGTCTGCGGCATTCCAATAGATTCTTCCGGCAGGCCCCACTGTCAGACCAGACATTAGATGACCACAAAAACCTATGTTTACACAATACCCATGACTGATCGATTCTTTCCAATCGGCCATGCCATCCCCGGTGGTATCGCGCAACCTCCACATATCCGGGGCAAGGCCCAAAAACAGATCACCTTCATGATATAAAACAGCTCCGGCCGCCTCTGAGATTTCCTCATTAAAATTACGTATAAACAATTGTGAATGATTGGCAAACCCGTTACCTGTCTGATCCTCAATCCTCCAGACCTCCTCCTTTTCCACCGTCAGATCCCGCCAGTCGATCTGCCCGTCTCCATTGATATCCGATAAGAAAGTATCATCTCGGTCATAGCTTCCATCTGTACTCAAATGTTTACGTAAAAACTCACGACGGTCTTCCACCGTTTCCAAGCTGATCGATTCAATCATCCATTCCGGGTGTTGGCGGATATCAGGTTCGGACGATTTACTCCTTTTTGTTACCGTTACCCAGGCTCTGCCAAATTCATCCATTGATATTGCGATCGGGTCAGACAATAGCTTTTCAGAGGCCCATAATGACAAATTCAATCCGTCCATCACATCAATCGACATATTACCGGGTCTGCCTTGCCCCCCCCAAAGAGCCAGACGTTCTTCAGCTACAGTTGCCGCCACCCCCTCACGTATTAGCCTGTCGTACTCTTCAGCTTCATC
>SLQC01000149.1 GCA_007131625.1 Balneolales bacterium
CCACTACATTTTTCAGGTAACGGAACGGTTTTGCTCATTCCTCACCGCTTGTAGTCGTCCTGGATGCTTGCTATACTGCCGAAAAGTAGTAATTTCCGGTTGTGTGAGAAATCCGGGTTAATCCCATTCCTGATTGCCTTTTACGTTCTCGCCGCCGATCTCTCCATACTGGAGGTGAACGCAAACCCTTATGTTTTGTCGATCGGCCCGGATGAAACTGCTACGCAACGACTCAACCTGGCTCAATCATTCAATCCTGTCGACTCGGTCATCGGCACTCTTTTGGCACAGATATTAATCCTTGCCAAGCTTTGAAAACCTGGAAGTACTGGCCGCTGATGCAACCGAACAACAGGCCCAGCAACTGATGGAGCAGCAGCTTACCAAAGTGATCACTCCGTATCTGATCGTCGGATTGATATTGGTAGCGGTATGGATATTGACAGCTACAACCAAAATGCCGTTTGTTATTGAATCGGACAGAAATGTCAACTTCGCTGCCACCACCAGGCGACTTGTTCGCAACCCCAACTATGTTTTCGCTGTCATTGCACAGTTCTTCTATGTAGGAGCTCAAATCTCGGTATGGACCTGCACCGTTTTTTATATTCCGGACCAATTGGGTATTTCGGGCAGCGAAGCACCAAGATCTTGTCATTTGCCGGCAAGGCTAAATTGCCGAAAACCCATAACATTAGCACCATCAGATCAGTAAACCGACAAACCAGTTCAGTAAACCGGTAAACACGATTTCGTATTATAAGTTAAGATTCTGGCCTGTCATCGGGATGCAAAAATTTAAAAATAAGAATAATCTGATAGCGGAACCGTTAATCAAATTGTTTTGTTAGTAAAGCAGGTAGCCACCCATCAAACCATCAAAATAATGAGAGGAATTATGAACAAGGTAAATATGTTAATAAGTGTAGTTATCGGATCGTTTATAGGTGCGCTTCTGGGTGTGTTATTTGCCCCCGACAAAGGCGAAAAAACTCGAAAGCAGTTGTCGAAAAAAGGGGACGAGTACACCGAAGCCGTTAAATCCGAGCTCGATGATTTCGTAAAAAACATGCGTAAAAAATACGAATCGGCACTGAAAGACACCGAAGAGATCATCAACAAAGGCAAAGCCAGGGCTGACGACCTTAAAAACGACGTAAAAAAAATCCTGAAGTAGTAGCAAAACTGCCGGAAATTCCTTTAATAAGCTTAATAAGCAGAGTCCAAAAGGTATATCCGAATAGTGATTTGTAAGAACAAAATCTCTGAAGATTAGTCGTCACGAATCTTATTTTGCGTGGTCAACCATCAACCATATTTTCATCCACATCCACGCCGAGAACTTTGGCTATCGCCATACTTAGCTGTGTGTCGGCGCGGAAGAAATGACAAAGCTGACGCTTAATAATTTAGTCCTTTTTTGGTTCGTCAATACTGCTCATAGTTCCGACAATATTAGAAACCGTTTTCTTGCGGTGCTGATCCGACATTACTTTGCGGTACAACAATTCCGAATGGGTGAAGTGATCTTTTTCACCTTTGGCATTGCGATCGTAACAGTCGGCCATGGTGTTTTCCAGCTCCAATCCTTTTTCGTCGTAAGCCTCGTCTTCATGGATATCGTCGAAACTGTTCGGGAAGCAGTTGGGGTTGCTTCCACTGTTGCCGTTGACCCGCCTGTACCCGGCACGCTGGTATTTGTTTACAGCAAAAGGACATTTGTTGGCAGGGACCTGCTCATAATTGGCGCCAAGCCGGTAGCAGTGGGCGTCGGGATAGGAGAGTAGACGGCCCTGAAGCATTTTGTCGGGCGAATATCCAATCCGTCCACAATATGTGCCGGTGCAACAGCGGATTGTTCGTCATGAACGAAGTAATTGTAAGGACTTTCGTTGAGTTCCCTCTTGCCGACTTCGTTGAGGAGATAGTGATCATGAGGCCAGCCAGGATTTTGAGTAAAAGGAAAGGAGAGTTTGCCTAACTATGTTAAATCATTTTTTCCGAAGAATAAACACCCGTCGCCGATCCGATTCCAGCAGAGTAAATCCATGTGCATCAGCCAGATACCTGATCGTGTCCTCATGATAGAAACAAACATGGGTGAGATCATTCGAATAATACCAGGTCGCAAACCGATCAAGATCCGTCCAGGTTTCAGTCATGATGGTTAATAAACCGCCCCTTTTCAGAAGTACTGACAAGTTGTTAAATTCATCGGCCGGCCGGAAAAAGTGCTCAATACATTCCGTTGCAAAAATGATGTCAAATGGCCCTTTCGGCCGTTCCGGAAAGAAAATCGGATCATAATCCCAACAGTTTATACCATTTTTTTTTGCCAGAATACTCATCGTCGGGACAGGACCGCATCCATAATCGAGCCCTTCGGAAGCGCCCCCGGACAGATACGGCAGGGACGGTTTGAGGGCTCGTACCAGAAATTTCACATATCCGGGATATTGAATCCCGTTTTTGTGGGTAACATAGCGAGCTATTTCTTCTTCCCGGGAAGGAAAGTTTGTCGGGTCAACACTGATCAGCCGGCATCGTCCGCACAACCGGTATAAGCGGTCGAGTGGACCGTCCATCCGTTTTAGATCCTCTGGATGGTGACAAAGGGGACAGGGTGCGATGTCATCGGACATGATGTTAGTTTTATTTGGAGCACGAAACGCAAACCCGCTTTTCCGGCAAGATGAGGATTCGTCCGAAAGCAATCGGCTTGCCGCATCTCATGCACAATCCATAGTCTTTGTCGTCCACCTTTTCAAGAACATTTTGGAGTCGCTTGAGCCGTGTACGTGTATTTCGGTAAGCCGCATCATTGACACTTTTATTGTTGATGGCATCCATCCGGGAGATTCGACCGATCGAATTGTCGGGAGCAACCGCAGCGGTTAGTTCTTTCAGCACCACCATTTCCTTTTCGGCTTCAGCAATTTGCTGCTCGATTGTCTGCCTGACTTGATCCCGTTCTTTATCTGATAACATTTGTGTACCTGCAGTTCTGATGAGATGCAAAATTTGAATTGGATGGGCAAGATAACTGTTATTATGCAACAATCCCTGCCGATCATCACGACCGTGATCTGAATTTTGCCAGGTAGCCGTATTTTGGTGCGAGAAGAAAGACAATCGCAAATTGTATCTCCGTCACCACTGCAATGGCACCGGCTATCGAACAGTTGATCCGCAGGGCGACAAAATATCCGCCAACCGCCTATGTAGTCCCGAACAGAACCGCTCGTTATCCTTATTGATGAAGGAGAAGGTGTGGCTACCGGATCCCTTTGCATGAACGACCCGCTCCGGTATCCGCTCACGGTGAAATGAGCCATTTACTCATAAAGAATGTAATCCTGAAGCAGAACCGGTCCGCGCGGACCGGCGGTCATCGAGTCCTGATTTTTTGTGTATGTCCGACCGGATGCGGCAGTAAGTTTCCTGTTATTTTCTTTACTCATAACAGGAGATTTAAATATTCTAAGGTGACGTTTCGGTTTGCGATTGATGGGTCAATTCGGATGCATTTTCCATCCGATTCTGGCCCGGGCATTGCAAGTATCCATTTGAAGCCAAAATGCCATGTATTCGTAAACTTATCAAAGTGATTGTATTTATATTTTTATAGACTTTGTCTATCATTAAACCCTCACCCGTGAAAGTGACATTATAATACATGCTGAAAAGGCGTTATAATACACGTAGAAAAGGCGATGTTGCACAGAGTAGCACCATCTAAACGAAATAAAATTAATAAGAAGAATTTTTAACGAATGACATTGGGATACAGGAAGAATGATTGATTCATGAATATGCAACAGTTGACATATATAATTGCGATCGACCGGTTCCGGCACTTTGCACGAGCGGCGGAGCACTGTCATGTCACGCAACCGACCCTTAGTACAATGGTTAACCGGCTGGAGGATGAGGTGGGTGTTAAGATTTTTGATCGCAGCAGGACCCCGGTGTTGCCGACTGATACGGGCAAACGGATTATTGCGCAAGCCCAAAGGATTTTAGAGGAGGTCGACCATTTACATAGACTGGCCGGTGAAATGACTGATCAGATAGAAGGGGAGTTGCGTTTGGGGGTAATTCCGACCGTAGCCCCATACTTGTTACCGTTGTTTCTACACGCCATGTTAACGGACTATCCGAAACTCCGGGTAACCATTAATGAATTCGCTACCGATGAAATTGTCGAACAGTTGAAAACAAATCGGATCGACGCCGGTATTTTGGTTACACCGTTGAATAATGAAGCTATTCGCGAGATTCCGTTGTATATCGAACCATTTGTCGTTTATAGGGGCAAATTAATGCCACCCAAAAAACAGAAGTATGTGCTGGTAAAGGAGCTGGATCTCAATCAACTCTGGCTGCTGGAGGAGGGCCACTGTCTGCGAAGCCAAATTGCAACTTTGTGTGAATTGAAAAAGAAAAGTCTCAGCAGCAGAAATCTGAATTATGAAGCGGGAAGCATCGATTCTCTCAAAAGACTGGTTGATGCCAATTATGGCATTACCATTCTACCCTCACTTTCTATTCGTGATTTTACGGATGCGGAAATGGCGTCGGTTCAATATTTCCGCGATCCGGTTCCTGCACGGGAGATTAGTATTGTCACATACCGGCACCACATCAAGGAACATATTGTGGATGTACTGAAGAAAGAGATTCAAAAAAAAGTCGCTCCCATTCTGATTGAAGAACGACCTTGTCGAATATTGGAGATTTGAAGGTGCATTTTGATACAATGAAGTTATGGTGATAAATATTTTCGAAAACCAGCTCATGGTTTTATTGACTTTATAATGAGATGCAGGTTTGTTCGAAAACAGGTAAAGTGATATCTTTGTAATGACAAACGGGTGGTTAGCTCAGTTGGTTAGAGCGCTACGTTGACATCGTAGAGGTCGCTGGTTCAAATCCAGTACCACCCACATCCTTTCTAAGGTTTTGCAAGCCTATTTACTTTCGGGCGGCCCCACTTATCGGCTTGATGATCGACGGATTGGCCGGGCAGCCATATGTGGCATCATCTTCCTGCACTGCAATCACGTGCTCCAACCAGTCTGCATTCTCCCCCTTGCCCGTTACCATTTATGTTCTGTTATCTGTCCGTATACCGGTTTATATTTCCATAGTTACGAAAATCGCTGTCAAATATGAGTTACTGCAAACCGTGGAGAACCGGCGTAACCGGATTTTTGCTGATATTGGTGCTTTTTTCCGGACCGCTGGTGGGTGTGATCCTGAGTGGCGGGGCGCCCGGATCCTATCTCGAATTCCCGCCAACGACGTTGCAGGTTGCGCAACCTGAATTTTCATGGGTTACCTTTGCCGGGATATTGTTTTTTATCATAGTGACAACCTGGCCGTTTTGGCGGCGGCTCACCCGGGAACGATGGAAACCGGCCATCGTCGAACATGCGCCATCCTTTCCGTGGTGGGGATGGGTGGCACTGGTAGGGGTTGCCGGCTTCTGGATATTGGCATGGACCCGGTTCGATTGGTTTGCGCCCTTGCAGCGTCTCACTTTTTTCCCCCTTTGGTTTTGTTTCATTATTGTGTTGAATGCCGTAGCTTTCCGGAAATCGGGCAGAAGCCTGATGACGCACCGGCCGTTGTACTTCGGACTTCTTTTTCCGGTCAGCGCGATCTTCTGGTGGATATTTGAATATCTGAACCGGTATGTCAACAACTGGTATTACACGGGAGTGGGGGAAATCGGACCCTGGCAGTATTTTGGGGAATCAACACTTGCATTTTCCACCGTTCTACCTGCCGTGATGAGTGTGCGCTATCTGCTGCTGCTGATGCCTGTATTCTCCCGGGCTTACACCGGTTTCCCCACTATTTCCTGGCTGCTCCCGGTCCGGTTCTGGAGCGCAATGGGTCTGGTCGGTTTGCTGGGTTTAATTGGGATCGGCTGGATCCCGGAATTAAGCTATCCGCTTGTCTGGATAGCTCCAGGCCTGCTTTGGGTGACGTATGAGCGCTGGACAGGCCATATCAACCCGATGCTTGAAGCGGCTGCCAGGGGTAATTTGACCCTGATATGGTCCTCGGCCATAGCCGCCCTGGTCTGTGGGGTTTTCTGGGAGATGTGGAATATTTACAGCAAAGCCCAATGGATCTACAATATTCCCGGCGTCGAGCGCTTCTACTTGTTTGAGATGCCGATATTGGGATATGCCGGCTATCTGCCTTTCGGTGTGACCTGTGCGTTGGTGAGTAGTCGTATACTTATTTCCCTAACAGATATGCCAGGATGGAGGGCAGCAAACTCAGCACAACACTGACGATGTTCATATCATAAACTGTGTTGCAGGTAAAATGATACCTGCTTGTTTTCTTATTTTGGGTCTGGGCTGATGATCTGTGGAAACGTGCAACGCGGTCAGTCCGACCAGTGAATCCTTCCGGGACTTTCCGGCCACGGAGGGGCGTTCTGCCAATCTCCGTAAGGATGGGAATGCCTGCAGCACGGGTTACGGACACCGTCGCCGGAGCGTTTAGAAATAATACCGGTACGACAACCGGATGTTGCGGCCGGTCATGGGAATATCGCGTTGTTCGATTCGCGAAAGATGATCGCGCCAGGTGACATTCAGCAGGTTTTCTCCCGTTAGGGTGAGATGGTGGAGGTTTTCAGAGTCCAGCCGCAGGCCTGCCGACAGATCGGTCAGGGTATACCCGTCTGTTTTTTCCTCGCCGGCGGCGGTTCTGTTCTGCGGGAATACATGCCGGATCTGCAAGCGGGTCCACCACATCCCGGCATCATAGCCGCTGCTGCCGGTCACTCTGAGCGGCGGCATAAACGGAAGGGGATGTCGGAATCTGTTCCTGCGTTCGCTGCCGTGTATGTAATCCGCTTGTACGGTGGTCTTCCAGTGATCGGTGAGTATCCGGGAGAGTGTGAACTCACCGCCGAACAGTTGCGCTTCTGTGCCGAAATATTCGAAGATCGGATAGCCCCTGTCGGGTTCATATTGCCCTGTTGGCCGCAAGGCGATGTAGTGTGTGAAGCGGTTCGCAAACAGGGCCAGGTGCCATTCCCAGGATTCACTTTTTGCGTCCAGGAAGTAATCCAGCCCGTAGCCCACTTCGTTATCAAGTTGCGGGTCTCCAACTTCATATGCCCCGGCGGCAAAGTGGATCGCGTCGGCAAACAGTTCCTCGAGAGAGGGGGTCCGGTGGGCCCGTGAAAACTGCAGTCCGGTTTCCAGATGGCGGTTGACCGGTCCGCAGATACCGATTGACCCTGCCCATATGCCCTGGCTGCGCAGGTCGTCGCTCTGGGGGAAATCCTCGTTGGCAATCGACCGGATCCGGTTCCATTCCAGCCGCAATCCGCCTTGCAGCCGCCACCGGCGAGGAAGTTCGATCTCCTCGATGACATAACCGGCGATATTCCAGCCACGGGCATCCGGCGTCAGTGTCTCTTCTCCGCCGACGGTGATATCGCGGTAATTCAGGGTGATACCGGCGTTTCCGTTATCCAGCCGGCCCCATTGTCCGTGTTGAAACAGCAGATCGGTTTGCACTTGATGCTGATCCACGGCCATTTCAAGTTCCTGATCGTCCAGGACACCATCAACATATTCGTATTCAATCTCCTCGTGTGAGTAATAGTTGTATGTCAGTCGTGCCTCCACCGCTTCCCAGATGCGGTGATCCAGCCGGTGAGAGGACATTCCCTGGATCGCCAGACGCTGCATGGCGAGTTCGATCTTTTCCTCGTCATCAAAAGGATCATCGGGGATTCCGTAGACCATGTCGGTGTACTGAGCCGATCCGCCGGTGAAGTCCCCGCCATATCTCCAGGCTGTGCCGGCGGCCAGATTCAGGGAGCGTAAGCCGGTATCGGGAATTTCTCCGGCGGGTGTTTGCATATTGCCGGTATTGCGAAGGCTGCTGCGGAACGTATAGACTTGTTTATCGGTGCCGTAGGTCATGCGGGTCAACCCAGCAGCCGATTCGGTACCCGTTTGCCCCTCCGCGCCGAGCGTGCCACTAAAACCGTTCGACCACTCCGTCGGAATATCGGTTGAATGGACATTGATAATGCCGCCCATGGCACTCGATCCGTAGATAAGGCTGGCTGGTCCCCGGACGATATCCACCCGGTCGATGGCCGACGGGTCCAGGATCACGGCATGATCGTGTCCGGTGGAGGAGAGATCTCCCATGCGCATACCATTTTGCAGCACCTGGATGCGTTCGCCGTCCATTCCGCGAATAACCGGGCGGGCCGGTGCATGGCCCATGGATCGCATGGCCACTCCCGGTTCACCGTCGAGCAAGGTTCCGATGGATGAGGTGTTGCGCTGTTGAATATCGACGGCACGGTAACTCCGGGTGGGCTGGTAGCGGGTCATGCGCTCAAACAGATTTCCGACGACCAGCAGCTCATTGCCATAAATAATTTCCTCACTGAGGACAATCCGAAGCGGCATGTCCACTTCACCGGGAAGGTTGGTGGAGAACTCCTTTTCCCGGTAGCCGATATAGCGTATAATGAGGGTCCGGTGGCACGATTCCAGGCCGGTTAGGACAAAATGTCCGTCAGCGTCGGTGGCTGTTCCTTGTCCGGTTTCCTGCACCAAAACGGTGGCACCATGCAGGGGATCGTCATTCCGGTCGGTGACCCGGCCCGTTATGGTACCTCCGGCCATAGCAAGCAGAGGCGAAGCAAAAACGAGGGCGGCGAGAAGTATGCAAAAGCAAGCGAATCGATTCATGGGTCATGAGATTTTGGGTTGGCATGGACCCGTCACATGGATTCAAGCTCGCTTATTTATATGAAGTCTATATAAAGACAAGGTGTTTTTTTGGTGCGGGAATGTTTTTTCCTGAATTGGCGTATGGGTATACACTACTGCACACCTGATTGTGATCAACGGAATGTGACATATTAGTTTTTATATACCGTTTGTGATATAAAGAATGCGATTTAAAGAGTGTGATATACAGAATGTGAAATACTGAAATATGGCGCTATATGTCGGAGCAGCAGCTCCCGATTTTACCCTGCCCGATCAAAATGGCAGGGCGGTCTCCCTGGACCAGTTACTGGAAAACGGTCCGTTAGTGCTTTTTTTCTATCCCAGGGATCACTCATTCGGATGTACCCGGCAGGTCAGTTCGTTCCGGGACAACTATGAGGCATTGCTCGGACACGGGGTAACCGCTGCAGGGGTAAGCAAGGATTCGGAACAGGAGCATGAATCATTTATCGCCAAACATCAGCTTCCTTTTCCGCTGCTCATTGACCGCGATGGGGAGATTCATAGACGATATGGTTGTCTGGCGATGTTCGGCATGATCACCCGGCGAATTACCTTTCTGATTGACTCCCGGAAAAAGATCCGGCTCTGCCATGAAGACAACTTCAAAATGAACAGCCATGTTGAAAAAGTCATGAAGGTTCTGGGAAGCGGGGAGGTTAGGTAGTGTGTCAGTTTGTTTTATTTCATCAAAAAAAGCATCGTGAGAAAATGGGCGAGCCTGAAGTTGACCAATCTCTACGTTATCGTGATTTTAAAATCCTCACATCTGCCAGCAGGCGGATGCTGCGGTATTAAAATCCCTCTGGTCTTGAGCTTGACCAAAAATCCTGGTTTTTTAAAGTCTCCTTATAATTATTATCTCTCAGGGAATGATTTAAATCATCTGTATTATTTGGTATTTTGAATCAGTTTAATCGAAAATGACAAACGAGTTGTAGGAGGAGGGTTCTCAAAACCTCCTGAATAGGTTACAACCAAAGTCAGATCTCATCATCAATTAACATCGAAAATAATATTATGAGTAATGAAAGTAAGTGCCCTTTTCACAGCGGAATGTCAAGTCAAACTGCCGGTAGCGGTCCCAAAAATCTTGACTGGTGGCCAAACCGGCTGAATCTGAATATACTTCGTCAGCATTCTTCCTTATCCGACCCGATGGATGAGGATTTCAACTATGCTGAAGAGTTTAAGAAACTGGACCTGGATGCCGTTAAGAAAGATCTATACGAGCTGATGACCGATTCCCAGGACTGGTGGCCGGCGGATTTCGGCCATTATGGGGGGCTCTTCATCCGGATGGCCTGGCACAGCGCAGGCACATACCGCGTCGCCGATGGCCGCGGAGGAGGAGGTACTGGCAACCAACGATTTGCTCCTGTTAACAGCTGGCCCGATAATGTGTCCCTCGACAAGGCGCGCCTATTGCTCTGGCCGATCAAGCAAAAATACGGCAGGAAAATTTCGTGGGCAGACCTGATGATCCTGGTCGGGAACTGCGCCCTTGAGTCGATGGGGTTTGAGACCTTCGGTTTTGCCGGCGGACGTGAAGATGTCTGGCAGCCCGAGGAAGATATCAATTGGGGGCCTGAGGGTGAATGGCTCGGAAACGAGCGCCACGACGATGATGGAGAGCTCAAGGGTCTGCTCGCGGCCGACCACATGGGCCTGATTTACGTGAATCCGGAAGGGCCGGATGGTGAACCGGATCCGGCGAAGGCAGTGCCCTTTATTCGGCAGTCGTTCGCCCGCATGGCGATGAATGACGAGGAAACGGTCGCGCTCATTGCCGGTGGTCACACCTTCGGAAAAGTCCATGGTGCCGCTACTGAAGACCACCTCGGTCCCGAGCCCGAGGCGGCCCCCATCGAGCAGCAGGGACTCGGCTGGGAGAACCGCTATGGCACCGGCAAAGGTCCCGACACAATCACCAGCGGCTTGGAAGGGACCTGGACTGATACACCGACGCAGTGGAGTAACAAATTCCTGGAAAACCTGTTCCAATATGAGTGGGAGAAGTACAAAGGCCCGGGCGGTAAATGGCAGTGGAAACCGAAAGACGGAGCAGGAGAAGGTACCATTCCGGATGCTCACGACCCGAACAAGAGGCATGCTCCCTTTATGCTTACCACGGACCTGTCACTGAGGGTGGATCCGGCCTACGAAAAGATTGCAAGACGGTTTTATGAGAATCCGGATGAATTTGCAGACGCATTCGCCCTTGCATGGTTCAAGCTCACTCACAGGGATATGGGTCCAAAAGAGTGCTATCTCGGACCGGAAGTCCCTGAGGAAGATTTGCTCTGGCAAGATCCCATACCCGAAGTTACCCATGAACTGATTAACGATCAGGACATTGCCCGACTAAAAGCTGAGATTCTGGACTCCGGATTGACGGTCTCCGAATTGGTATCCACCGCCTGGGCATCCGCATCAACGTTCCGGGGATCCGATAAACGAGGTGGTGCAAACGGTGCACACATACGTCTGGCTCCGCAGAAGGATTGGGAAGTTAATAACCCGGATCAGCTGTCGAAAGTGCTGGACACGCTTGAAGGTGTTCAAAAGGCCTTCAATGACGCTCAGACCGGCAACAAAAAGGTTTCCCTGGCCGACATCATTGTTCTGGGTGGATGTGCCGGGGTTGAGAAGGCGGCCAAAGAGGCCGGTCATGACGTAACCGTTCCATTCACGCCTGGACGTGCCGATGCCTCGCAAGAGCAAACCGATGAAGAGTCATTCGGTTACCTTGAGCCGGCTGCGGACGGATTCCGTAATTATTTTAGCCCCAAATACAAGACATCGCCGGAAGAAATGCTGATAGACAAAGCCCAGCTTCTGACGCTGACACCTCCTGAAATGGTGGTGCTGCTCGGCGGTATGCGTGTACTTAATACCAATTATGATCAGTTGCACCATGGTGTCTTCACGGGACGTCCGGAAACCTTAACGAATGACTTCTTCGTGAACATGCTTGATTTAGGGACCACCTGGAAACCGACTTCAGAGGACCAGGAGATATTCGAGGGCCACGATCGCAAGACCGGTGAGCTGAAGTGGACCGGTACCCGTGCGGATCTGATCCATGGTTCAAATTCCGAACTGCGTGCCCTTGCTGAAGTTTATGCCGGTGAGGATGCGGAAGAAAAGTTCGTAAAGGACTTTATAGCAGCCTGGGACAAGGTAATGAATCTGGATCGTTTCGATCTGGCGTGACGGGTGAGCGAGACAGGGGTACGACACTCCTGTCTCGCAGGATCCGGCGCCAGCCCGTTCGGCGCTTCAACCAGGGACGGTCACTTCCTTCAACAGCGGCAGATAACCCCGCGGGAAATGCACATCGTCGTGAAATCCCCGGGCGACCAGCAACCGATGCAGACGACGCAAGCGATAGATCGGCACGCTCGGCAGCAGATGATGCTCCAGGTGGTAGCTGACTTGGTGCGGACAGATGAACAGCCGCTCGAGCCAGTTCGGGGGAATGGTGCGGGTGTTGCGTCGCGGATCGCCGTCGAGCAGATCCGGCACGGCGCCGTGCTCGCCCACCTGCCGGATCCGGCTGACCAGTGGATTGACGCAGACGAAACCGGCCAGCCAGATCAGGTAGAGCCACCCGTGACCGACCGCGATCAGCACCGCGAGCAGCAGCAGATTGCAGCCGACGCCGCGCAGGAGACTCGCGCGCGTGCCCGGGTCGAGCTTGCCGAGGTGACGCAGACCGAGACCGATGCCCTTGATGGTCCGCCAGCCGGTCTGCCCGGAAATGTCGCGCCAGAGCTTGCGCCGCAGCCGTGAGCGGGTAATGGGATAGTCTCGATAGTTCTTGATGTCGGGATCTTCCGCGGTGCCGGCCAGACGATGATGCTCGAGGTGCCCGCGCATGTAGGACGCCACGTTGCCGAACGTGAACGGCGCCACCAGCCAGTCGCCCACCCACTGATTGGCGCGCTTCGAGCGGAACAGCAGCCGGTGCCCCGCCTCGTGCATGAGGATGCCGAACCCGAGCTGCCGGGCACCGAGCAGGAAGACTCCGAGCAGCACCGTCAGCGGATTCGTCCATACGGCGACGAGGGCGAAGGTGCCGGCCACGATCAGCCAGTTGCTCGCCACCAGCCAGGCCGCGCGCAGATCGCTCTTGCGGGTCACCGCGGCGAGTTCGTCGGCAGACAGCACTTCGCGCACATTGATGCTCTGCTTGTCGGACATCAGGACACCTGCAGCAGTTGAGGGCGGGGGGTGACCGCGGGTGGCG
>SLQC01000316.1 GCA_007131625.1 Balneolales bacterium
CTATTCCTTGCCCTGGCACTTTCGGTAGCTCTTTATACGGTAGGTTTTGCCGAAAGCGTAGTCGGAGTCTTCCCCGGCCTGAATTTCAGAATGGTCGGTATGCTTACAACCATTGGCGTGGCCGGTCTGGTTTTGATTTCTGCGAGAGTAGCCATTCGGGTTCAGTATTTTATTATGTTCGGGATTGCGCTCTCCCTCCTGTCTTTTGTGTTAGGCGGACCGGTCGAATCATCCAGTGTTGAATTGCCTGGTGCCGATGAACGTCAATCTGAAGGATTCTGGACTGTATTTGCAGTTTTCTTTCCGGCTGTAACCGGGATTATGGCCGGAGTCAGTATGTCTGGTGACCTGAAAAACCCCACAAAATCAATTCCGAGAGGAACATTTGCGGCGGTCGGAGTGGGATATATTATCTATATGACTCTGCCCATTTTATTGGTGACCAGAGCAGACGCACTAAGCCTGATGGAAGACCCGCTTATTATGCGTAGAATGGCATTGTGGGGCGATGCCATTCTGATAGGTGTCTGGGGTGCCACACTTTCCAGTGCTGTCGGGAGTATTCTGGGAGGTCCGCGCGTGTTGCAGGCACTTGCAAGAGACGGAGTACTTCCTCGCAGACTCCGATGGGTAGGACGTGGCCATGGTGAAGACGATCTGCCACGGTTTGGCACCCTGATGACTCTGGCCATCGCACTGGTTGCTGTCTATTTTGGTAATTTGAATATCATCGCACCGATTCTCACGATGTTCTTTTTAACCACCTATGGTGTCCTCAATTTAACAGCTGGTATTGAGCGCTTGTTGAACAGCCCGTCATTTCGTCCCAAATTCAGAGTGCATTGGAGTTTTTCTTTACTTGGAGCAGTCGGATGTATTAGTGTGATGATACTTATCAATGCCACAGCTACAATAATTGCGCTGATTTTGGTAGTCATCATATTCATTTGGCTCAGAAGCAGACAGCTCAGATCCGCCTGGGGTGATGTACGCCGGGGTATATGGATGGCTCTGACACGTGCCGCCCTGATGCGTATGCATGCCGAAGAAGACGCCAAAACATGGAGGCCCCATCCGGTGGTATTTTCAGGTGTGCCTACCAAGCGATTTCATCTGGTTGAATTTGCCTCTTCGTTGACCATGAACCGGGGAATATTGACCCTCTCGACTATTTTGAAAAATCGCGAAATGACATCTGAGCGCAAAAAAGGCATGGAGAGGCAAATCAGAGAGTTTCTTTCGAGGAAAGGCATTCAATGTCTGGTCCGCGTGACTTCCGCTCCTGATCCTTACGAGGGAATGGAGCGACTGGTTGAGTCGTATGGTCTCGGAGAGCTTGTTCCCAATACCATCGTCATGGGAGACACGGAAAACGAGAAAATGATTGACAGATACAGCAAAACTATCGCCACTTTCAACAGACTCAACCGGAATGTGGTGATTGTTCACGATAATAAAGAAAAGCTATTTGGCAACCGTCAAATCATCGATGTGTGGTGGGGAGGACTACAGGGTAATGGTGGTTTGTTGATGATTCTTGCACATTTGCTGAAGAGCAGTCAAGACTGGTTGCATGCCACAGTCCGTATCAAAATGGTTGTCAAAGATGAGCAGGGTGCGGTCAAAGCGCAACAGAATCTGAAACGAATAATCAGAAACATTCGGATTACCGCTGATCCCATCGTTCTGCTGTCAAACGGTCGCAAATTCAGGGAAATTTTGGCTGAAAGTTCAAAAAATGCCGATTTGATCTTCCTGGGATTGGCTGAGCCGCACAAAAAATTCGCCGAATACTACTATAATCTTCACAAAAATCTGGATGGTCTGCCCACCTGCATACTTGTGCTGGCGGCGAGAGATAATTTATTTGGAGACATCCTGCTCCAGGGAGAGGGGGAATAAGCAATCAGAATTCTGTCTCTGTTCTATTTTGTTGATGCGCATGTGCCCATCCATACCTGATGTTCAGTATTATGGCAACTCATCTCACAAAACATTTGGCTCTATTTTTCCAATAATACTATTACAAAACCTATTTATGCGTTATTTTCACACTTTGACATACCGATACCTGCATCCTTTTACTCAATTTACCGATACCCAATATATTGATACCCAATTAAACGGTACCCAGTATACCGATACCCAATTAAACGGTACCCAACATTCTTAACCCATCACACTGATAGTCAACATATCTATCTAACATTTTAATTCAATTATGCTTAGTCACTCCAAAAAAACTGAAAAAGTCAACAACATAATCGTATCCAAATTCGGTGGAAGTTCCATGGCCGATGCCAACGCAATTCGTCGAAGTGCCGATATCGCCGTAAAACAGGGAAGTTCGGTGGTCGTGGTGTCTGCAACCTACGGCACCACCAACCGACTGGTGGAAATAACCGAGGCTGCCGACAGCGGCAACAGGAAACGGATCGTTGAACTACTTGCGGAAGTCCGGGCTTCACATTGCGCCATTGCTGACGATCTTGCTATATCTAAATCGAGTCTTAATGAACTCCATGAATTATTGGATACCACTGAAACTGTTGCTTACAACCTTGAAGAAACTGCCCGGCGATTTCGGGATGATGAAATGTCAGGTTTTGAAACGGATCAATCGAAAACGGACCAGGCAGAAGCGAACAACAACCTTTTTTTGATCATCCAACGCCTCCGTGACCGGCTGTTTGGTATGGGTGAACGGATGTCAAGTCTGCTGATCACCGATCATCTGAACCATACCGGCCACAGCGCTACCTGTTTGGATGCCGGCAAAGTTATTCGCACCGATGACCGTTACACACATGCCGTCCCCCAGTTTGATACCATCGAAGAGCTTTGCGAGCTGCACATTCACCCGGTAATTGATGGGAAACAAGGTCATATTGTTGTCACCCAAGGATTTGTCGGCAAGACGTCCGAGGGTTACGATACAACACTCGGGCGCGGTGGCAGTGATTACAGTGCGGCAATTCTTGCCTGGGGTCTCGATGCCGACATCCTCCAGATCTGGACCGATGTAAGCGGCATGTCAACCACCGATCCTCGCATCGTTCCCGATGCTCAACCCATTTCCGAGATTAGTTTCCAGGAAGCGGCAGAGTTGGCCACCTTCGGCGCTAAAATTCTGCATCCGTCCACACTCATACCTGCCATTTGGAAAGAGATCCCTGTATTTGTCGGCAGCAGCATTCGTCCCGAAAACGGCGGGACCTGGATCTACCGGGAAGTCGGTAAAGCGCCACTGGTTCGAGCACTCGCCATACGCCGAAATCAGGCATTGCTTACCCTCACTACTACCCAGATGCTGAATACCTACGGTTTTCTCTACCGTATTTTCAGAGTATTCAACGATCACCGTGTCAGCGTCGACAGCATCACGACCAGCGAGATCAGCGTGGCAATGACGGTCGATGACAAAACGCTAAGAGATCGCGCACTGATAAGCGACCTGGAAGACCTGGGACAATTAAACATTGAAGAGAGCTATGAACTGATCTCCCTGATCGGCAATAACATCAACCACACAGCGGGCCTGGCACAGAAAGTATTCACGGCGCTGTCTGACATCAATGTCCGCATGATTTGCCAGGGAGCCAGCCGGCACAATTTCTGTTTTCTTGTAGATGAAGGACGCGGCGAGCAGGCTCTCCGCAAGCTTCATACTGAGTTTATTGGATAATGGGAAAAGCCCGGCGCGCAGTCAACCTTCCAGAAGCAATAGACAGGTAGCAGTAGGTCCAAAGCAATAGTCCAGAAGCAATAGTCTTGAAGCAATAGACAGGTAGCAGTAGGTCCAAAGCAATTGACAAGAAGCAATAAACAAAAAGCAGTAGACCAAAAGTAATGTGTCATAAGCAACAGGCCAAAACTTCACAACAACCAAATGTCGTCCTCCAACCTCGAAAGAAACATATCCCCCCGGCATATGGCAGTAATGATATCCATCCTTTTACCATGAAGCAGCATCCACATGCGGCCCGGCCGGTAGAAAGACCATGACCGGGAAACCGTTCTCATAAAAGCCGGTTCAAGTCGGCCAATCAGTTCTACGGCTCCCTCTTGCCAGGTGTGATAAATCAGATTTTCAAAAACCAGTGCCTCTTTCCCATCGCGTGCCTTCATTTGCAGCACTTCGCATTTACCACCGGGGTTCAGAAATACAATAAACCACCCGGCAAGGCAGCCCTTCTTGTTATAAACACCGATCGCTTCTATTTTGCCAAGGTGCATGGCTTTGCCTGCTGTATCCAGGACCCACTGCAAGGTTTCGGGTGAATAGGCGGGTCGTAAGGCATACCTTACGGAAAACTCATTCTGACAGGCGACCAGGTCAGATGCTGAAAGTTTTACGAGATCTGCTTCTGGACGGTGATACCGGAATGGAGCACCCGCCATAATACCAATCAAAAACTCGCCGACTGATGCCATCGGCTTTAATCCAACGGATAAAAAGGATGCAAATTTGTTGTTTCCGATATAACCCAAACCACTTTGAAACGGTCTTATCGGCAACCACCAATAATAGCTATGTGCATATGCAATCGTTCCACCAGCTTTCTCCGCAATATATTTAGTCGTATCACCGGCTGACCCACTGATGATCAGGTCCTGCGGACCTTCCAAAATCGATTTATACAATTTCACCCCTGTCATGAAGGAATGGGGCCCGGACTCCACTACAAAATTATGTGTTATAGCCAGTGTCACAGGTTCGCCATTGAACATCATCTCTCTTGGGCTCGCACCTATAAAACCTTTTACCGTTCCATCTGAATGCTGGTAAACTAATGATGGAATATTTTTATCGACCCATGGGTTGTGAAAAAGAACTTCTTCCAGAGCATCGGAAATAAAACGAACACTCAGTTTCTTTGCAAAATCAAATGACCCTTTTATCAAAGTCGCAACCTGGGGAATATCGTCCTGAACAAAGGGTCTTATGCGACTTTGCAAACTGCGGCTACTCGCGTTGGAGACTGTCGAATCCAGACTTTGACCATATGGAGTCTTCGGAACCGGGAGCTTGCCGTTTAAATTATTTGAGTTCCGAGTGTCTTTCATTCTGTTTGCGGGTTTTATTACTGGCGCTTCAGGAAACAAATTTCATCTGTTTAAATTTATTGATTCATTTGGTCAAATGGAGCACCCTTGTGTTAAATCATGTGTCTACGTGTTAAAAATGTAGCAACTTCATCCCAACAATGTAAGTTTCTATCTGTTTATGTTATTAATCATCCTCATGCGGAACATCGCATAAACAAATGGCATTTTTATAAAACCGACTCTTTCCCGTTGAACATGCAACAGTTTAAGCTCCCTGGTGATTCTGTTGCAAATAGCGGCGGTTACTGCCAATATTTTATTGACAGCGACATTTCTGCCGCCCCCACCATTATTCATGCCAATTGTCAATCGCCAATTGGGGCGTGATTCTGTGGCAAAATCAAATTTATAGCGTTCTGAACCCCGCAATAGCTCAAAAGTGGGAACTTTTCGATGGATGGCATCCCTGATCAATAATGAAAGCATCCCCAATCCCGGCCGAAATTTTGAAGCTGGAGAAGTTTCATCGAAGCCCGACAACCAGTCATAAACCGCATGGCCGTCATAAATAACCATTCGCGCTGCACTTGTGCCCTTCTCATCTCTTGAAATCATAAACCACAGCTGACCCTTTCGATGTAACACATCGGCAACATCCTTTACGAACTCCAAATGACGCTGATCATAAAATACTCCCGGATAACCTAAACCGTTCCACCTTTTAACATGTATATCAATCAGCTGGTCAAGTGCTTCGGGCAATTGCTCAGGTGTTCTCATGTATTCGATCTTATACTTCCTGCCTGCTGCATTCAAATACTTTTTGAGCTTCCGCCGGCGGGAACTGGGTCCGGTCTGTTCGATGTACTCATTCAATGTTTCCGGCAAAGTTATAAAAGGACATTCATCTGTCTTCTCGAGAGCATACTTTATATTGCATTCCGCTAAAAATGGTACAATTTCACGAATCATAAAGCTGTTGTCAGCAATATTCTGAAAACTGGCTAAATCGACATTCATCTCGTTCTTCTTCAACAGTTCAGCGATATGCACAGCAACCATCCTGCGATATGCGGGATGAGCAATGACATCAAGAAAGTCACTGTATCCATAATCGTTGATATATCCAATGAACTCATTACGGTCGGTACCGCATCCCATCAGATATAACCTTCGCTGAAGTACCATCGGTCCGACAACGGACGAGCCAATATAGAACGGGGCTATACCTACCAGTTGATCCTCACTGTAAACCATAACGATATACAGTTCTCTGTAAGGATGTCTGCCAAAATGGCGCCACCAGCAGTACAACCAATCATGTCTGGTGTAGACCGGCGACTCCGCATTTTTTGCAAGCATCTCCCACTCCTCTTCAAGGTGTTTGAAAGAATGTTCATCAGTTACAATATGAAGCCTTGTTCCATTTTTTTTCTCCATTACTTTTTCATTTCGAATTTCATCGAATTCCCGAAGCGCGGAAGTAATCAGTGTGTCCATAAGTTTCTACAATAATTTATATTCATTGAGACGATCGGTCACACCCAAAAGGAATGCACATTTGACAATTTCTCTCAAAATCTGTAAAACGATGCGCCCAATGACAATTACTGCAATGATGCGTCGTGAGTCATTTTCCTGCTGATAAATTCTGAAATTTTTTCAGGTGTTGTAAAATTCTGGATTTCCAAATCTTCGATATCAAATTTCAGGCCAGTCTTATCCTCCAGTACCGCAAGCAGCTGAACAAACCGAAGAGAATCCAGGTACCCGTGTTCAATGAGGTCCGTATCAGGCCCCGGAACATCCAGTTCCAGCTCCGATTTGAACAGTGCCAGAATTTCGTTTTGCAATTGCTCATTATTTGCCATGATGATCCATTTTATATTCTGAATTCAACAGATCGTACAGCAACCTGTCATATGCATTTCCATTGATATAATGACATTGTCTTCTTTTGCCTATATATCGGAAATTGTTGTTTTCGATGACTTTTCTGCCACCGATATTGTGTTCCAGGGTCCAGGCGTAGATGGAGTTCAGATTCAGTTTCCGAAAACCTATATCAATCATCTCTCCTGCCGCCCTGCTGGTATATTTTTTTCGTGCTTCGGATGTATTTCCAAGTACATACCAGAGCACTGCTGACCTGAATTTATGATCGATATCGCTCAGGGCTACCAACCCGATCGGATCGTCTGACTCGTCTGATGTAAACAGCCTCAATTCATGGATTTTTCGTTGCAACATCAGTTTCAAAACAGGTGCACTTATCTTTTGTGTCCCGTTGCCAAAATCTAGCCACTGATAGTTTTTTTCCTGAGACAACCAGAAGGATACAGTTTCTAAATCACTTGTTTTCAGTTGTTTGAGATGCATTATTCAATATTTTATCTATTATCATATTTCGATCAATCTTTCCATTTTTGTTCTTGGGTAATGCGGGCATTTTTTTCCACACAACCGGTACCATATATGCCGGCAATGCTTCGGAGAGTTTCCTTCGAAGATCTTTGGATTCAACCGGTGATCCATTCACCGGGACATATGCACAGCCAATGATTTTGCTGCCAATCTGATCCGACGGCAGAGCTACAATGGCACATTCCAGAGTCACATTCAAACTATGAAGTGCATGTTCGATCTCACCAAGCTCAATCCGGTAACCCCGGCTTTTGATTTGATCGTCTTCACGGCCGTGAAAACGGACCTGCCCGTCCTCCCTTATCGATGCCAGGTCGCCGGTTTTATATATCCGCGAAGTGGGATCGGCCGAGAAAGGATTAGGTAAAAAAACACTGTTGGTAATTTCAGGGTCCTCCCAATATCCGGGACTGACACCTTTACCGGTGATATAGAGATGTCCTGTTTCACTGTTTTTGACCGGTCTGTTGTTTACATCAAGTACATGCAGTTGTTCACCGTCGCACGCGGTTCCAATCGGAATATCCTCACTTTCACTATCCGGACACTTCGGTACCGTATAGTAACTGCTTGCAATGGTGGTTTCAGTCGGGCCGTACAAATTGGTAAACCGGACATGAGGCAATCTCTTCATGAAATAGACAATGCTGCTTGTCGGCAATGCTTCCCCACACCAAAGAATCCGCTTCAAATCTGGAAAATCAGGCTCTTGAACAACATCGAGATTTGCCATCAGAGTTAAAACCGAGGGTACCGAAAACCATTGAGTCAGTCTGTGAACTCTGATGAAGTCAGCTATTAGATTGGGCAGTATATTAATCTTTGGAGGAACCAGATGCAGTTCTGCACCGGCGGAAATTGCCGCGTGAATATCAAACCCCGACAAATCAAAATGCAAGGGTGAATGACAGGACAAACGATCCCGGGATGTAATCCCGAAATACCGGACTCCCCAATCAACAAAATGCATGTCGTTGGCGTGAGTATTTATTACACCTTTAGGTTCTCCAGTCGAACCAGATGTAAACAGAATATGTGCCGGGTCTTCGAGCCGATTCCTGTATTCCGGTTGACAATCCGGGTAATTCTGCAAATCACTTGCTGTAAAATCAAGTTTTTCTACAATCGTATCATCCGGTGGAGTCAAGCTCATCCAGCCAATAGAAATCGAGGAATTCAAATCATCGGAAGCAAGCAGCTTCAACAATTTATGTTCGACTTTTCCGGAGGCCAGAATCCATTTGGCTCTCGATTTTCGTATCATTTTTTCTGTTCGCGATACCGGCCCTTCAGAGTCAAGAGGAACATAAATGGCGTCCGCTTTTAATACTCCGAAAATACTGATAATTGATTCCGGAGACTTGGGCATCAGAATGCAGATACGTTCCCTTCGAAGGCATTTCCGGTCTTTAAGCAGGTGTGCCAGCCGGTTGCTTTGGGTTTCCAGCATTCCGTATGTCAGCTTGCGTTCGCCCATGACTACAGCCACATCATCAGGCTGTTTTTCTGCCTGCTCTGTCAACCAGTGTTGCAATAACTTTTCCATACCGCTACCTCGTTTTTACAATTTCAAATGTTCGTTGTGTATGGACCAGGTCATCTCTTTCCCGGGGAATATCCAGGATAAATGTTCTGTAACCGATTTCCATATATTGTGATAATTCATGTGCCACCAACTCATAACTCCCCACCAGATAGGGACACATGGTGCCGTAGGTTTTAAAAGGGTGAATCCAGAATGACGCTCCTGGCACACTCTTCTTTTTTGTTCCATTTATTCGCCCTTTTACGGGTTTGTCTACTGTCGCCAGATCTTTATACCATTGGGAATCGGTGGTTTTTAAAGCCAGTTTATGGGTTAGTTCCCCTTCCCGACTGTCAGGAAATCTTTGACAAGCTACCTCCCATGCCTCTTTGTCCTGGCTCCGGGCAATAATACCTACACGAATCCCGAATTCAAGGGTACTGGTATCCAGTATTTCGGAATAGTCCATCAAAGGGAGGGGATATTGTATGGCGGTTACCTGGAGAGCATTTGCTGCATTTAAACCCGCTTGTGACGAACCGGATTGAAATATTCCGGGATAGTATTCCGGATCCGGTTCCGGAGTCATACTCAGGTTGTTGACCTGATAGAATTCTCCATTGAACGTAACCGGTTGCCCTCCTTTCAACAAATCACTGATGATGGTCATATATTCGATCAGACGATCATACCTCCGATCATGAGGCGTGTCATCATTCATAGCCTTCAAATCGTTCCGGAAACCGCCGGCCACCAAATTCAGATAGATCCGTCGGTTATACAGTTTTCCGATGGATACAATTTTTTTCGCCACTGTATAAGGATGCATATAAACCGGCTGAACTGCAATCAGCGGACAAAGTTTTTCCGTACTCTCGATGACCACTTGTGCAACAACCCAGGGATCGATCTGGCGGTTGTCCGTATAGATCAAAATACCCTTGCAGCCGTATTCTTCACTCCATTGAGCAACCCTGCGAATCTGTTCAAAATAACTATCATATCCATCCCTGGAATCCACATATTGTGGACATGTTGAGAATATTTCGATGGCAATATCTTGTTTTTTCATCAGTTTTTTTTATTTCTTAAGGACAGATGCTCAATGAACCGCGTAAGCGATATACCAATGGCGGAATAATATTTTTTACACAGTGGTGCATGATTATTACCGCCATTGGTATACTATGTGACTTTAAAAATCAAAGGAAATTTACACATGAAATGTCCATGACGGAAACAATCATGCCCCTTTGTGTCGGGTTGCCGACATGGCCATTTCATGTGTAAAAGTTTATATATCCGTTTACTCCCGCGTTGTACGCACCCATTCTGAAGATCGACCCCTAAGGAATACCTTCACATATAGATAAAGCTTCCAAAAAGCATATCTTGGAACGTAAAGCAGCGATTTATACATGGCCTTATCGGCTCCGGCCGCGATTAATCCGATCACAGCATGCGCTATTCCCATGCCAAACAGCACCAGCCATAAACCCGCAAACAGCAGAGTATCCGTCACACCTGCCCACCAGCTCACGACACTCAATCCGCCCATGAGCAACACAAACAGCAGCATGGTCACCAGGGGCGGTGTGACCAGGTCGAGAAACGCATCGAAATGATGGAACGAACGTTTTCTTAACCCGGACTTCAACAGTTTTCCAGCGAATCTTTTAAGAACCGGGAATCTTCCTATCTCCCATCGTTCACGCTGACTTTCTGCTTTGTCGGCTGTTTCCGGGATCTGATTGTATCCGATAACATCCGGTGCAAAAACGACTTTTACATCATGCTGAAGCAGTGACATCGCATACTCGAGATCTTCCGTATTGCTGAATGCATCCCAGGATACAGCCTTGAGTATAGCCGCTGAAAAGCACATGCCGTTTCCACGCAACCCGGCCGTACAACCCAGTCGCTTGCGTCCCATTGGACGCACATAATTATAAAGGGTAAATCCAATCCGGGTGGTTTCGCTGGTCCAGGAATCCGGTTTCGGCGCGATCGAAAAATATCCCTGAATAACATCGGCGCCCATTGCCCGGTATTTGTTGAACACTTGCAGCAAGTTTTTATTTACCCGTGTGTCTGCATCCACGACTACTATCGAATCATATTCTGCGTATTGCTCATCCGACAACAACCGGTCAAAACACCAGCGAAGTGCATATCCTTTCCCTCGTTTATCGGGCTGGAATCGCCTCCAGGCTATAGCACCTTCATACCTGGCGATCCTGGCAGTTTGATCTGTGCAATTATCGGCTATTACAATAACATCGAAAAGATCCTTCGGGTATTCTATGTCGATCAGATCCCGTACAGTTCGGGCAATTCCGCTCTCTTCATTATAAGCCGGGACAACAATGGCAAACCTGTGCTGTTCATCGACAGATGTGGGTTTCTCTTTACTTTTCTTTTCCATCAATGCCAGTATACTTAGCAGAACAAGATATCCGGCAAAGAGCCCAAAAACGGATAACAGTAATATTTGGATTACTGCAATAAGTTCAATCATATACAGAAGCTCCCGCTATTTTGGATTGTAGTTCGGATTGATCATGTTTCTTTTGAATCAGTCTGGATATTTTTTCCATATTTGACAGTCGCGTCATGTCTGCTTTTTGGAATGTAATTTCAAATTCCTCTTCAAGAGCATGGATGAAGATCATATGTGATGTGGAATCCCATTCATCAATCGATGTAAATGAATAGACTGACTCCGCTATTTTCTCGTTTATATGCGGAAAATGCTTTCGGAAGATTTTCACAGTTCGACGATATACAGCCTTGTTTAATCCATGTAAATCGGAATTCAATTCCCGCTTGTGATTTATTGCGTCTTCCGGTGCTTTCAGATATCTGACAACTTTTGCCGGCATACCGGCAGCTACGACATACGGAGGTATGAAGCCGGTAACCACACTGCCTGCCGCAATTACGGAACCTCTGCCTATATGCGCTCCTTTCAGTACAATTACCCTTGATGCAAGCCAAACATCATCTTCAATCAGTACCGGTTCTCCTTCAGCCCATTTGTGTCGCTCGCCCGGAATATGGCGATCCGTGTCCTGAATCATAACATATGGTCCCAACCGGATCCGGTCACCGAGTTTGATCCAATTTTCAGCAACAAGGGAAACGCCGAAATTGATACTCACGTCATTGCCTATTTCAATCAATCCGTTATGACCAGTCACAAAATCAGTCTGCACGTTTTTGGAATTGATATTAACATCATTACCTATTATAATCCGCCCGGCGTTTTCGATATACGGACGTCGTCGTGTCCGGGGATATTTCCCTATCTTGTTGCATCTCATAAGATTGAAAGGTCCGGTGGCCATACTCAAAATATAAACCAGGGATTTCCGCAGCAGGTGCATCATCGACAGTTCTTTATCCCGATCCAGGCTGTAACCAATCTTCTTCAACAGCGATTTGCCGCTTCCCTGCAATTTCCGGATTAACCACAGCCCTGTTTGAGAATTCATCAGAGTCCCGGTAGATTGATCAACGTTTTTAACTTTCAAGTCCAATTCTCCCAATCAAGAATTTGATGTAGTGATTCATGAAGCGAAATAATCCCCATTGACGAAGGTGAATTTTCAGGATCAGCCATTCTCTCCCAACGCGTGCCCGGAGATGTTTCAGGCGCATACGTAGACCGAATAACCGGTACTTAATCCCTTTTTTTGCATTGCGATCGGGGATGGTAATTCGCCAGTTTTGAGAAGATTCATTTGCAATTTTAGTTTTATATCTTTCATTGCCGCGAAGCATGTCGAATACGGTGTATTTTTCACGAATCGACTCATCCAGAAAATCATATAACAACGCTCTGCCCGGCCCGCAACTCGCCAGAGGAGAGGTATTATCAAGAGCCTTCTGATAATCATATACACGGTTATTGAAGCGAAAAGCATAGTCGACGGCCAGAAATTCCTCATTGGCCACTGCAACTTTTATCCGAAGCCAACCCAGTTTGTGAAATGTCAGGGTTATATCTTCGAG
>SLQC01000396.1 GCA_007131625.1 Balneolales bacterium
CACTTGCTCTGATCCTTTTTCTGCAGTCCTGTCGAATCTTCGAACCGGTCATAGAACCCGAGCCCGTTTTAGAAGAACCCGCCCAACAGGAAATCCTGGAAGCGGTAAATGATATGTTGGCGGAGGTGTACGAAACGGGGTATCCGGTTGACCTGGTAACCGCCGTTCATGTATCTCGCATTGAAATAGAAGTGGAAGCTCGCACTATCGATGTGTTTTTTAACGACCGGTTTTCTTATTCCCCTCTGCGACCTGAAACGACCAGGGCTTTTTACGACCTGCTTGACGAACACATACCGCGCCGCTTCAGCAATTATGATGTGTATTTTTTTTCTCTCGGAGAACCGATCGACAATCTGATTCCCAATCTCTACCGGACAACACGCGATGAATATGACCGGACCCGCATGCCGTATGCCGATGAAATCCGGCCTCGACCGGTTGTCCAAAGAAACGACCGCCATTTTTTGCCGCGTCAAGGTCTCGAAGGTCGGCAGATTGCTTTGTGGCATAGCCACGGCTGGTACTACAATCAGCAGAAAAAACGTTGGGAATGGCAGCGGCCCCGCTTGTTTCAGACGGTCGAAGACCTGCTTCCGATGTCGTTTACACTCCCATACCTGGTTCCGATGCTCGAAAATGCGGGGGCTTATGTGTGGATTCCACGTGAGCGCGACATGCAAAGTAATGAAGTAATCGTCGATTTTGACAGCTCATCGTATAACAGCCGTATAGAAATTCGCGGTGTGCCGGATGTTGACCCAGAAGCGGGAGAGAGTTCCTGGCCGTCTTCGGAACCCGGCTTTGCAATCGGATCGCCACCCTATGAAACAGGTGTAAATCCATTCCGGCAGGGCTCTTACCGGATGCATCGTTCATCGGCAGCAGGAGGGGCGAGCGTACAGTGGATCCCGGAGATCCCGGAAAAAGGATCATTCGCGGTCTACATTTCGTATGTATCGCTGGAGGAATCGGTTGATGATGCACAGTATACGGTCTATCACCGGGGTGGTCGCAGTGGTTTTACCGTCAATCAAACCATCGGAGGGGGAACCTGGATCTATTTGGGGCATTTTGAGTTTGACGAGGGTGTGAATCCTGACCGGGGCCGCGTGGAACTCACCAATCAGAGTACAAATTCAAGTGCAGTAACTGCAGACGCAGTCCGTTTTGGCGGGGGGATGGGCAATATCGAGCGGGAAGGGCAGACCGGCGGCCGTCCGCGCTATCTGGAAGCGGCGCGCTACAACATGCAGTTTTCCGGCATGCCCGATTCGCTGGTATACGGAGTGAGCGAGGGGCAGTCGGATGTGGTTGACGATTTTCGGGGTCGCGGAGAGTGGGTCAACTACCTGAAAGGCGCGCCATATGGCCCCAACCTGGATCGTGATACACCCGGACTTGGTATTCCGATCGACCTGTCGTTGGCATTTCACACCGACGCCGGTATCACCCGAAATGACACCGTCGTGGGGACACTCATGATTTACAGCATCGAAGACCTGGACTCGCTGCGGAGATTTCCCGATCAGATTTCCCGTCTGGCCAACCGCGATTTTGCCGATATTATGCAGACCGAACTGGTCAATGATATCCGTGACACCTGGGACCCGGCCTGGAACCGTCGTCATCTGTTCAATCGCATGTACAGTGAAGCGGTGCGCCCGAATGTACCGGCTGTGTTGCTGGAACTGCTTTCCCATCAGAATTTTCTGGATATGCAATTCGCACTCGATCCCCGTTTCCGGTTTGATGTCAGCCGGACCATCTATAAATCGATGCTCCGGTTCATCGCCGACCGCTATCAGTTAGAGTATGTTGTGCAGCCTTTGCCGGTCAGCCACTTCCGGGTTATCCCGAACGGCAATAACGAGGTGTTGCTGCGATGGCACGCTGTGAGTGATTCGCTGGAACCGACCGCTGATCCAGATCGATACATAGTCTATAAAAAAAAGGGGGATGTCCCATTTGACGCCGGCCGGTTGACAAATGAGCCGGAAATACTGATGACGGATATGGAACCCGGGGTGATGTACCAGTTCAAGGTGGTGGCGGTTAACGATGGAGGCAAAAGTTTCCCATCGGAAACACTTGCGGTTTCCATGACGGAAAAGCCGCAACGACCCCTGCTCATTGTAAACGGATTTGAACGGATATCGGGTCCGGCCATGGTAGATGAACCGGAATTTAAGGGATTCGCCAATTTTTTCGATCGCGGTATGCCGGACCGGTATGATATTTCATTTACCGGGGATCAGTTTGACTTCGATCCCGATTCGGAGTGGCGCACGAATGATGCTCCAGGACATGGTGCCAGCTTCGCTGACTTCGAAACGCGCGTGGTGCCGGGAAATCGATTCAATTATCCCTCAGTTTACGGAGAGACGCTCCTCGAACTCGGATTACCGTTTGTCTCGGCAAGTGTTGAATCCATTAAAGCACGGCAGGTTGACATGCATCATTACGATGCCGTGATTTTGATTTTAGGCAATCAGAAATCAACTTGCCGGCCAAAACAGGACTGGTTGGACTGCGATCCCGAATTTCAGGTCTTTCCACAGCGACTCAGAGAGGAGATTGAACGGTATTTGGAGCTTGGAGGACGTATGTTTATTTCGGGAGCCCATGTCGGAACAGATGTTGCAGATCGAAGTGACAAGGATCCGGACGGAATAACTTTTATCCGGCAAACACTCCGGTTTACCCATGAGACGAACCATGCAGTGCGTACAGGAGGAATCCGTACAACGCCCGCTTTTTTAATGCCGGATGACTTTCGCTTTTCATTTAATACTGCATATCATCCAAAAATATATCGGGTCGATGCTCCTGATGCGATCGAACCGTATGGTGAGCCGATGTCCCGGGATACTGGTAATAGTGGCAACAGTGGTAATAACACTATCATCGGCAATAGTGTCAGCGGGAATGGTAACCGGGGTACAGAAGAAAGAGACGTGGCGCCCGGGGGAGATATGGTCAAGCCATCAGACGTGGCGAACTACACTGGCGCAAGGTCTTCGTTACTTGTTGAGGGTCTGGAGTTGGAATCGGCCCGCAGGGAGCTGACGCCGTCGGGGCCCGATACCGTCATCCGATACGACGAGAACGGCTTCAGTGCCGGTGTTGGTTACCGCAGTAACCGGCATGCTGCAATAACATTCGGATTCCCCTTCGAGACTATTCCCAATACGTCGGAACGGAGAGATGTGCTTTCCAGTGTATTGAACTATCTGGGTATTGAGCACAAAATAACGGATGAATAAGCAGAATCTGCTGAACAATACATGGAATCATCATACTACAGTCAGTGATGTCACTGGCAATGATGCTTAGGTGATGTCCTGCCATTCGCTGTTATTGATATCCAGCTATTTCATCCGTAAACATCCGCATACTTCGAATATTTGTCTGTGCCAGCGACCCCAGTCCCGCCCCGTAGAAGCCTCGCTCCGCACCGCCCTACAATAGAACCGGCTCACCATGGTATTGCCAACCGAATCTTCTGCCCGGAAAATTTATTTTCGTCATTATTATTCCTTTCCTTTTTTTTAAAAAAACCGACGTACCCGTTAATCTGCTTTCAGTAATACAGCCCAGGGGCCATCACCCGGAGGGTTCAGTACCGCTGTTCCGCCTCCGCCAATGGTGGCAGGTTCTCTCCATTCACTGTTTATGATATCCAGCCAGCGCACTGAGAGTTGACCGGAAGCGTCCGACACATCCAGGGTTACCGATCCTCCGTCCGGAAAATAGACGGCATATTGACGGCCGATTTCTGCAAAAGCATACGCCTCGTTTTCCTCTCTGTTCGAGAGCAGGTGGTTTGCCGGCTCACTCACAAATACTTCCATTTCATCCGTAAACATCCGCAGGCTTCGAATCTGCGTTTGCGCAAGTGGCAAAAGACCGATACCAGCCGGATTGAATGGATTGGCGGTACGATGAAAGCGGGATGTAGCAAATCCACCGAATATGTTCCGCCACAGGCTTCGCGTTCCTTCTTCAAAGCTGTAGCCGTGGTGTGGTCCACCGTAGATTTTTACATTATTAATAGGCCGCTGACCGTCGGCCAGGCGTTCGTTGCGCACCTTCTGGGCATTATCCCACTGGGGCTGTCCCCGCTGATGGGTATTCTGGGAAACATCGAGATAGGTGTATAAATCCGGTTTTTCAATGGTACCATCGTGTATAGGATCCGAAAGGTCCCGGGCATTCCACATCTCCGTCACATGAATAAGAACGTCCTTCTCCAGGGCTCGTTTCAAAAAGAAATAAGCCCAGTAGTCGCTCCACATGGGTGACTCATTCGTCTCATTGCTCACACAATATAGCACATGGGGATAGGCAAGAGAATAGGAGAGCAATTTGTCAGCATGGGCCCGCTGGAATTCCAGCAAAAGCGGATTGTCTTCGAATTCCGGAGGTGTCCGTAAAATAGGATTTTCGCGTTGACCGGGATGGGTTTCAATCACTTCGGGAAGTCCGCTTTCTTCGGAAGTGTAGTTGATATTGTTTTTCGGGTTGTAGGGATTGAGGTTCCACGGGTCCCTGGCATAATCAAAACGGTCCCATTTTTCAATCTGGACGATAATATCCCGTTCGTAAGTCAGTTCCAGAAAATTCTCAAAACGTTGCCAGTATTTATCGTTCCAGTTGTTCAGATCGTACAGACCGTCCTCGTTTTTTTTAAATGGCCAGGGATTGCCATGATCCCGGCTAGACATGACATTTCGGACGTAGTTGCCACCGTTTTTCACCATGAGATCGAGATGAGACTCCAGTCCAAACGGCCAGATGTCCGGATGATTAAACAGGTTGTCCATGTCGGTGCCCCCCAGCAATAAAACCGGCTCTCCTTTATACTGCCAGTAGCGGGGATTTTCTGCATAGGGTTGAAGCCGGTCCGGATCCCGGGTTACGTTTTCATAATAATTCAGTTGACGATATGCGAGGTAGGATTCGGTAATCAACTCATCTCTCAGTTCCAGCTTTTCTGTATTTTTGTCGTTTTGAGCATAAACTACCCAAGGTATCATAAGAACGACCAGTAGAATGTGTAAATAAGTTTTCATTTTATTGGGATTCATTCGGCAGGATTCAACGTTTTTTCGTTCATTATTATTCCTTTGCTTGTTTTTAAAAAAATGTAGAGCCGTACCCCACATCTGAATCAGAGAATAAAAAAACGCAACCGTCCCTGAACAAACAAGCGAGTGCTCACACACCGTGAACACTCGTTTGTTTCAAAAGCTTCTGTTGGATATGGAAAAGGTAATTCTATATGATGACAAGCAATCCCGGAAAAAACAGACAGTGCCTTTTACGGGGTCGCCGTTTCTATCTGATCACTAAGATTCCAAAGGTTCGTGCCCTCGGCTCTTGCGGCTATTCGAATGAAATACCGGGTATCCGGCTCCAGATTGTCTACCGTCACTGTACCCTCATTTTCATCCATAGATGCCTGCCTGGTATGCCAGGAGATTCCACTGCCTGTCGACCGACTTGGATACTGACCCGTGCTTACATACACAAGCCTCTCCTCCGCTTCATGCCCGTTGTTTTCAGTAATATTGTAGCTGACCGTGACCTCATCGGACGAGGGACTGCCGACCAGTTCCGGGGTGTGCATCGTCAGCCACGGCGTTACCGTGATATTGTGCTCCACAGCATTTCCTGACAGATCCACCATAACCGGAGACGGCGCATCTACCGGGCCCTCAATCCAGACCTCATAAGATTGGGGATACATTTTGTGATTGCCATAGGTGCCATCCCCTTTTACCCGCATTCGAATGGGCTCGATATCTTCCTCGCCCAATGCAATCACGGTTAAATCAGCTACGGTAATATCACCTGAGACAATATTCCCTTGTTGATCGGTTATGGTTCCGCTGATCTGGCCATCATATCCAAAATCATAGATCTCAGAATCACAACCTGATACAGATGCCAGAAATGCTGTTGCCAACAACAAAAACGCATATTTTTTTATAGTATTGACCTTTTTCATGACAAAAAAATTTTAAATTGATTGACTTTTCCCAACAAGTCAGGAAACCGGAGTGCATGGCACTTCACTTCAGATCCCATGGCACGCTTCCGGTTTCCAGCTCATATAAGTTTAGTGATAAATGGCTCTTATGTTCCTCACAGGAATCCACCATGATAGATTAATATCCTGGATTTTCAACTAACTGTGGTTGATTTTCTCTTCTGCTGTCGGTAATCGGATTGTAGTAATGCTCGGAATTGAAGCTACGGGTAAATCCTTCGGCGGGCTCCGGAAGAAAGTAGTACCTTCCTGATTCATGATGCCGGACAGGCCGCAACCCCCGGGGCTCAGCATTGTGTAAAACGTCCTGAGCCGTACGCCACCTTCTAAGGTCCCACCAGCGGAATCCTTCATAAGCCAATTCATTTGTCCTTTCAGCACGAATTCTTTCCTGGGTGATACTGCCGGCATCAACCAGACTGATCCCGGCTCTTGCACGCGTCGCGTTCAGAGCATCGGCAGCCGGACCCGGATTGCCCAGTTCATATTCAGCTTCTGCGACGATCAGATACATTTCCGCCAGACGAATTTCTTTCCAATTAATATCTCCCCTGTTATCTGCTTCCAAAGGTGTTTCATGGATGTATTTCAGAGGATACATACCTGTTCGGCCATTCGTTTCCCATCCGTGTCTTCGGGCTTCCAGCCCAAGAGCGGGAATACCATCAAATTCAACCGAAGGATCATCGACAATTTCATTCGGATCAGGTACGAGACTTGGATCTGTGCCATCCCAGGATTCAATGGTAAACCCCCATCTCTCCTGACCGTTAAAAAGAACCGTTGCATGAAGCCTCGGATCCTTATTTAGCCATGGCTCAACAGCACTGTCATATAAATGATCGGGCCCAAATTCGGGGTCTCCGTCAGAACCGTCAACATTTTCAAATCTAAGGAGATATTCCAGTAAAGGACCGCCATATCCACCGCCCCCGGCGGAAGCTCTTGGTGGAACATTTTGATAATTCTGACCATTCGTTTTGTTTAAACCATCGTGTATAACTTCCAAGATCAGTTCATTGTGACCATCTTCCAAAAACACATTTTGGAAGTTTTCCACTCTATCGGCACTTACGTCATACAGAGCATAGATTCCGGAATCGATGATGGCGTTGGCTGCGTCTGCTGCTTTCTGATAAAATTCATCAGCCCGGTTCTCCGGTATACCCACCACCCCGTCTACGGTGCCAAAATTGGCAATGGAGGCCGCCCATAAATTGGCTCTGGCTTTATAGGCGTAAGCAACCGCTTTATTGAAGGCACCGGTCGCACTTTGATTGTGATCCCAGTCCATCAATTCAATCGCAGCAGCCAGTTCGCTGTCTATAAAGTCGGCAATCTGCTCTTCGGTGCTGCGTGCCAAATATTGTTCATCAATCTCTTCAAACGGATTAAGAACAACATCCACCAAAGGTACGCCGCCGTATCTCTTTTGCTTCTTCAGGTAGGCCGCAGCCCTCATCGTTCTTATCTCACCTTCCATCCGATCTTTCACCGCCTCATCAACAGGGGAGTCGGGAAAATTTTCAAGAAAGACGTTAAGTTGCCTTATGTACGAATAGTCCCAATACCCCCATTGATCATTGGCATGGGTCATTCCACCTGTAGTAAGAGCGTTCATGTTTGCATGCCCTGTATTCGTAGTCGCAATATCGGCAACAAACATAGAGTGGCGATGTGGCCAGCCATAGTCCATAAACGGGAAAGAGTCATACATTCGAGTGATATACGCTTCCATGAGATCTCTTTGCTCCCAGACATCGGCGTCACTTATCTTATCAGTTGGATCATAGTTCAGTACATCAGTACACGAATTCATGACCATGACCAACGTTCCTGCCACTGCATATTTTATTAGTTTCTTCATGTGATTAAACATTTTGGATTTCCAAGGTCATATGGAACACCCCTGCCGGCCATCCTGCCCTTACCCGGTGTGAGCTAAAAGCGCAACATGAGGTGTTCCTGTTATTTATCCTTTTATTATTTTAAAAAGTCACTTCAATTCCCATGTGAACTGAGCGCATCTGAGGATAATAGAAACCAAAACGGCCCCCAACAGTATCTACCTCGGGATCCATAAAATCAAGCGTTGTGATGGTCCACAAATTATATCCTGATGCGGTGATTCTGAAATTATGGAACCCGAAAGCACTTATAAGATTGGTCGGGAGTCCGTAGCCAAGCTGGATTTGTCGGAGACGCAAATAACTTCCGTCGACCCACCAGAAATCCAAGTTATTATTATACGATCGTGAGGTGCGATAGACCGACTGGTCGGCAAGTCGCGGCCATTTGCCGTCCAGGTTGGCCGGTCGCCAGGGTTGCCCCTCCGGAATGAAGGAATCATCTCTGTGATGCACTAATGGGTATCCATCATCCCGGAAAGCAGCCCAATACTCGGCTCGACCAAGATTATAGCCGAACATAGTGGCTCCTTGCCAGAGCATGAGAAGATCAAAGCTCCTCCAGGACGCAGATGTATTAATGCCGAACGATAACCTGGGCATGTCGCCACCCCGTCTTATAGCACCGCTGCCGGATGTAACGATATACCGGTCAGCGCCGGTAATCCTTCCATCCCCGTTGTAATCGACCCACTTGATATCACCTACCTGGATAGAGGCATTATTTCGCCCGTCAATATCAACCGGCCAGTTATCGATCTCTTCCTGAGACCTGAAAAGCCCGTCACTTGGATACATCCACACCGGATTGCTCCCTCGTCCAATTTGGGTAGCCGTTCGCTCCTGTTCCTTGTTGATAAATTGGGGTTCATCAATGAACCTAGTCTCTTCAAAATGATAAGAGACGTTTCCACCGATTCTGAAGAAAACCTCACCAGCAATATTGTTGGAATGGTTCAACATCATCTCCCATCCCCTGGTCCGGTACTCCCGGTAATTCTCCACTGGCATGGATGCCCCTACAACGCCAGGAATATCCCGGATGCGGGATCCCAATACATCTAAGCGATCTCTTTGAAAAACATCAAAGGTACCGTCAAGCAGTCCGCTCCACAGGTTAAAATTAATACCCAGGTTCATTATATCCATTTTTTCCCAGGTAATTTCCGGATTGGGCAAGGCATCTGCACTGATGCCACGTTGCAGATCCGTGCCTGAACGGATATGAGAACCTGAGAAGGAGTATGTAGCTAAATATTGGAAATCTCCGATCTGATCAAAACCAAGCCGGCCATAGGAGGCACGAAGCCTTAAATTCGTGAGAAAGACCAGGTCTCGCATGAACGATTCCTCGCTTATGGTCCATGCAGCAGAGACCGAAGGAAAGAATCCCCAGCGTGTCTCAGACGGAAATCGGGGAGAAGCATCCAATCGGGAACTTACTTCTAAAGAATATCTTCCGGCATAGTTGTAACTCATCCTTCCGATATACCCCACTCTTCCATCACGCCGGGCTATATTAGTGTTGAACTGACTGGTTTCCGGACCTGCAAACAGTTGATCGATTCGAAGATCATAACCCAGCCGCCATGCATCGAACCTTTCGTATTCGTCGGAGAGATATTCATAGACCAGCAAACCCCTCAGAGAGTGATCCTGTGCAAATATCTGATCCCACTCCAGGAAATACTGGAAGTTCACCTTGTCGGTGTAATCGTTTCTCTGACGCAGAGATATGTCACTACGATTTTGACGCATAAATACATGTTCCCCTGAGTCTTCATCATAGAGATATTGATCACCATGTAATTCATAGCTTTTATTGTCATAGGTATCCCTTACGTAATTAAACACAGCTCTTGTTTGAAACCCATAAGGCAGATCATATTCCATCCTGATCTTGGTATCGGCATTCAGACGGTTCCACTTGTTATATCCGATGTGATCTTCGTACAAGAAGCCAATTGGATTCTCAGTTCTGGCTCCGGGAGCGGCTCTTATTAACGTAGGGTCAGAAAGAGGTTCTATGGAATAAAACGGACGCCATCGTTGTACCCTCAAAACAAAAAATTGATCATCTATATTAGGCTCTCTTAGTTGTCGGTTATTAAGAGAAAAGTCGAGGCTGGCACTTAACCGGTCTGTTAAGCTGATATCGGTATTGGATCGTAATGTATATCTGTTGAAATTGATTCCATCCCCGGCCCACATTCCTTCCTGATTATAAATGCCGCCGGATAGGTAATAGGTGACCGCATCCGTACCTCCCCGTACCGAGAGAGAATGTTGAGTCTGAGGCGCATAGTTTCTATATACCTCCTGATACATATTCACATTGGGATAATTCAAAGGATCCGAACCGTCCTCGTGTTGCCGATGAAGGTCAATATCTTCCTGTGAAAAAACCTGTGGCCTTGCATTGGACCACGTTACGACATTATGCATTTCCATCCACTCCGCCGAACTTACCACGTCAGGGACTGCGTTTTCCGTAAAAAATTGCGCCGATACCTGACCCGTATATTTGAACTGGGGCGGAGTTGGTGTTCTGCTTCCCCGTTTGGTTTGAACTAAAACCACGCCGTTACCGGCCCGGGCTCCATAGGTAGCTGCGGAAGCCGCATCCCTCAGAACATTCATCTCCTCAATATCATTAGGATCAAGCTCCTCAAAAACCCTTTGACTAACCGGCATGCCATCCACAATAAAAAGCGGTTCGCCGAAACCGCGGATACGAATTTCCGTCATGTTTGAGCCCGGTTTTCCATCCATATTTTTTATGAAAATTCCGGCGGTCTGTCCCTGCAGCGACTGCGATACCGTGGGTGTGGTAACCGCTGCTACATGTTCCGTATTTACCCTGGCAATGCTTCCGGTAATATTGGCGGCGCGTTGCGTTCCATAGCCCACAACGACCAGTTCTTCCCCCAAAATGGCTTCCGAGACCAGCTCGATGTTGATTTCCGTACGGCCGTCAATATCGACCTCCAGGCCCTGATAACCAATATAGGAGATGACCAGGGTCTCATCCAATGCCGGAACGGAAAGCTCGTACCCTCCAGTCATATTGGTGGAGGTACCGATGGTGGTGCCCATAAGAACAACATTCACTCCTGGAAGCGGTTCCCCGGTATCGGCATCGGTAACTTGTCCCGTGACCACCGCTTCCTGCACGGCAACAGCCTCTTCCTCCAGCTGGTTTAAAACCTCGGAAATCGGTTGATCGTTGTTATCAACCGATACGGTAACATTTTCAGAGCCCCTGTAAACAATCATTTCCTCATTGTTTGCAAACTCTGTTGTATTGTCAGCCTGTTGTAATGCACTTGCATTGGTCCAGGATAATACCAGTGCCAATCCAATCATGAGTGACAAAGCAGGCACTACAGATAAGAGTAAATTAGTTGAGTTTTGCATCGTATTAGTTCCTAACATAGTATGAATGGGTTTCATTTGCATTTGGTGTAGCAATTCCCGGTCGGTTATACTGACTGTTAATGACCTTATCAGGTTAAGCATAACCGCAATGTTTTCCTATATGTTCTTTTCGTTCCCGGATACATTTACTTACCCGTTTATTAAAAAACATATTACTAACATAGTAAAATACACATCACTCTGAAAAAAGTATTAGTCCGGATCCAGGGTAATCAGAACCGCATTCGTTGCCGGTAGGCATCCGCCTGATGAGCAATATTGATGTATTCGAATTTCTGAAAAATCCAGACCAAAGCCGGCATCACCTTACCACCAAACCACCCGATCAACGTTCACTTTTTGCCAGGTGACCGGTAACCTACTGAGCCATTATCGGATCTGGAAGATGATTAATTATGCTTTTTTGTGTAAAAAAAAATTTTACCGGACACCAATGATTATTAATAGTCAAGGTAAACTTGTCTCACATTTACACTATATATGTATCTGAACCAGAATGATTTATATAGCTTTGCTTTTATGCCGATTAAAGCATCCCTAACCGCTTGTTTCAACTATCATGGGTAATAGCTATATTAAGGATGGAAGTTTCTGCTTTGACATTGAAAAACGTCCAATTACGATAAACAGCACCCGCCATCACAAACATGACCTTCCTATGATATAATGTGCTACAATGGCAATTCGAATTTGATCTGTTTAACCCGTTTGGGCAATAAGGAGGCTTTTGAGAAGATTTATCAAAAGTACCACAAGCCCCTGTTTTACTTTGCCATGAGGTATCTGAAGAGTAAAGAGCTTTCGGAAGATGCTATACAGGATATCTTTGTCAAGTTGTGGGAAAAGAGGGCCACTCTGGATAAGTCCAAGTCCATCAAGGAGTTTCTGTTCGTGTGTCTGAAGAATCATATGTTGAATATGATCAGGAATCAAAAAAACAAGCAATACATTGCAGCAGACCTGGATAAACATAAGGATCACGAACAAAACAATACTTCGGATAAGGTTTCCTATTCCGAATTCAGTCATGTCATCAATCAGGGATTGTCGGAATTGCCCTCCAGACAGTGTGAAGTTTTTAAGCTTAAGGTCTTTCAGGAATTATCCAATCCGGAGATTGCCCAGGAACTCGGGATTTCCATCAATACGACAAAGGTTCATTATTACTACAGTGCCCAGTATATCAAGTCCTATATAATTAAACATTGGAGCAGAACTGAAATATACTTACCCCGTTTAAAATAATCCCTCTAACCTATACTGAAGTGAGTCGGACCTTCCTCCCGTCAAGTGAAGTACCCAAGGCATAATCTTTCACCTGATTGTCAAATTCCTGCTTCAGCTGGTATTATGGTTATGTCCATTTACGGTATTGTGGATACCATATTTGTAGGGATGTGGGTTGGGTCGCTTGGAATTGCACCATCACCGTTGTTCTGCCCATCACCTTTCTGTTTGCAAGTATCGGCATGGCTATCGGCGCCGGAGGTGCATCCATCATCTCCCGGGCATTCGGGGGATGATGGCGAAGGAGCATCCTTTGGTTTTGACGATCCCGATTTCAAAATGCAGTCGCTACGCGGTAATG
This sequence comes from Balneolales bacterium, assembly GCA_007131625.1. Classification (GTDB taxonomy): domain Bacteria; phylum Bacteroidota; class Rhodothermia; order Balneolales; family Natronogracilivirgulaceae; genus SLQC01. The sequence goes on from SLQC01000396.1 coordinate 12,989, forward strand.
CCGTATTGCGATGGGAAAACC
>SLQC01000321.1 GCA_007131625.1 Balneolales bacterium
GGTAGGCTCGTGCGCACAAATTGGCAAGAATGTACACCTATCTGCAGGGGTACAAATTGGAGGAGTTTTGGAACCGGTGAATCAGTCGCCTGTCATCGTGGAAGATGATGCATTTGTCGGTGCGGGCGCGGTTCTGGTGGAAGGAATACAGGTACTGCAGGGTGCGGTCATTGCACCGGGGGTTGTTCTGTCGCGCGGAACACCGGTTTTTGATTGTGTTAATGAGCGGCAATTGGAGCGGGGAGCACCAATACCCAGCCGTGCTGTAGTGGTTTCGGGAACCCGTCCGGTTTCGAAACGACTGTCGTGGGCCCGGGAGGCCGGATTACAGATGAACTGCGCGCTGATCATCAAATATCGGGATGAAAAAAGTGATGTATCACTCACCCTGGAAGATTCGTTGCGGTAATATAACCGTTTGTGATGCCCGGAATCCATTTAACCTGTTGCAGATGTAATAAACATGATCACTCATAAGAAATCGATAAAACAGAATAATCCCGCCACAAAAGTAAAACCGGAAATAGTACCGGCTCATCGGATGCAGGAGTTGCCGGAATATGTATTCGGCCGGCTCAATGCAGAGAAGCAGCGTCGACGGTCCGAAGGCGTGGATATCATCGACTTTGGTATGGGCAATCCCGATATGCCCGCATCCCGTGATGCAGTGGATAAGATCCGCGATGTCCTGGAGGATGACAAGTCGCACAGGTACGCCAGGGCGACCGGAATTCCGCACCTGCTGCTAGCTGTCTCCGACCACTATCGGGATGTCTATGGGGTTACACTCGATTCCGAAACGGAGATCATATCCACGATTGGAAGTAAAGAGGGTCTGTCTCACCTCTCTCTGGCACTTCTTGGGCCAGGTGATACCTGTGTGGTACCGGAACCCTATTTTCCCGTTCACATGTGGAGTGCTGTGATAGCGGGCGCTGAAGTATTTAATATTCCGGTGTCTGATGACGCCAATGAATTGATTCGCTCGATGGAGACATTGCCGGCCCGGCCCAAAGTGCTCTACCTGAACTATCCGCATAACCCTACAGGTACAACCGTGGATCTTCCATTTTTTGAAAAAATGGTGGAATGGTGCCGTAGTGAATCGGTCATTCTGATTCATGATTTTGCGTACAAGGATATCACATTCGGTGATTACCGGGCGCCCAGTGTGATGCAGGTCCCCGGAGCCACGGATATTACGGTCGAGTTTTTCACAATGAGCAAATCATACAACATGGCGGGATGGCGATGTGGTTTCTGTGTGGGCAATTCCGAAATTATTGCCATGTTATCACGAATTAAAGCGTTTTTTGATTACGGAATGTTTACACCGATCCAGGTAGCGGCAATCGTATCACTACGCAAGGATCAATCCGAAGTCCGCGCCCTGGCAAGAAAATACGAAGCACGTCGTAATACGCTGATCGATGGGCTTTCACGAGCAGGCTGGCAGGTTCCGCTTGAACGGGGCGCGATGTTTGTCTGGGCTCCAATCCCGGAATCGTGCAGGGAGATGGGATCGTATCGTTTTGCCGAATGGCTGCTTGATGAAGCCGAAGTGCTGGTAACTCCCGGAACAGGTTTTGGAAAAGCCGGGGAAGGATGGGTGCGGATGAGTTTGGTGGAGAACACACACCGCATCCGGCAGGCTTGCCGGCAAATTCACCGTGCGCTGAAAAGTATGTAAGAGCTTGCAGCTACACCGGGATATGGTATACTGCCATATGGTATAATTGTGGAAACGTAACCGCTGCGGGGATTCTGAAGGTCAGGACAGCGCCGGTTCCAAATCGAACAATTGTTCCAGCCGTGCTTTTTCCTTTTCGACTGCCTCGGCAAGTGAAGCCAGATTTTCATCTGAAAATGGTCTGCTGCGAGCAATTTCCCGGCAATATTCCATGCTTTCGACCAGATTTGTGCGCAGAGTATCAAGCCGCTTCATTGCTTTGTTGTTGCTGAAGTTGGTCATGGCAATCTGCTGTCCGATATAATCGACATACATTGCCATTTCTTTGGCAAACATATGCGGACGTTGGGACGACACCAGGGATTTGCCCCGGCCGTAAATGTGGTCGATCATCTCGCGAAGTGAGTAGGTCCGGTTGAACCAGGCAAGATTGGGACCCGGGCAGATGGCTTGCGGACCGCGATCTTCTTTCAGGATACCGAGTGCGATAAGGGCGCCGTTGCCAAGATGGTCGCACAAACAGGTTTTTTCCAGAACCGCCAACCTTTTTGTGTTTTTTTCAGCTTCATTCAGAGCAGAATGGTTTATTTCGTCGATTTTCAGCAACTGATAATGACTGGAAGCGGTACAGATCGGGTTTATGGTGAACTCGGTGTTGAACTGAAGAAATCCTTTGGGACAAGGTGAACCGGGTTTGTCAGTTTTGGAGCGTTGCTTTGTCCAATTTTCCGATCCGGTATTCCGGACATTGTTAAAGGGAACACCGAGTGGAGAGACACCGCTCAGATAGAGATCTTCTTCACCCGCATTGCAAAGGAGTTCCAGCGTGGAGGCATCGACAGGGGTGGCTTCCGGAACCAGCAGAAAAGGTGTAGCCCAACCGGTTTTATCCATCCCGTATTCTTTTATCAGACGTTCCGCTTCACCGAACGTTCCGATTCCACCCTGAACCGTGATGAGCGGCTGTTCATGATTGGCCGAATCGGGATACTTCCATCCCATACTACTGTAAAATGAGTGAATCAAAGGTTGAAACGTCTCTTTCAGCTGATCCTTTTTTTCGCGAAATTCTTTCAGGATAACAGGAAGGAGTTGCCCGTCCGATGCAAAAGCGTGGCCGCCGCAATTCAAACCTGACTCGATACGAAATTCGGCGATCTCCAGCCCTTTTTTGGCGAGAAATTTGCCCTGGATCAGAGCAGACCGGAAGTCACTGACTTTCAGAATGATCTTCTTTTTCATTTCACCAGTCGCATCGCGATAGAAATCACGGAATTCGGACATATAGTTGTAAAGACGGGGGTTGAATCCGGCCGATAGTACTACCGATGAGCGGAGGTTACTCTTGGCAAATCCGCGAAAAGCCGCATTAGCGTCACTGAATTCATTACTCAATGGTTGACCGCTATTGTCGTTTAACAAACGATCTACCTTTGACATAATATTGACATCGATGGAACCTGGTTGCATCTGGTCGGTAAGTTGTTTGGTTAACGCCTCACGCTCATCTGAGGGAGCCATGGTTAATAACTGCTGCCAGGATTTTTTCAGGGAGGAGGTGTCCGGCAGCAATTCAAAAAATCGTGATTTGTCATTTTCCTCAAAAAATGGCTGATTGCGGATGTCATCGAATTTCTTATTGACGACCTCCTCGACCGTGTTCAAGTATGCTGTGATACGACGGGCTCGTCCGTCGTCGGCATTTCTGGATATGCTTTTAAAGGGAAGA
>SLQC01000246.1 GCA_007131625.1 Balneolales bacterium
CCAGCTGGGGGCTGAAGCTGTATGTTTTCAACTCTTTGTACATCGTTGAGATAAATGTAATGTTTATCAGAAGAACCAGGCTCAGGATCCAGACAGGCCGCGGACCCATATTGGTGCCGCCGTCCAGAATCCAGAGATCCCAGGGGACATAGGCGATTTCGCCATATAGAATGCATTCCTGGTCGAGGTCGACATTTGCGGCGAACAGCGATATGATAATGACCCCAATTGCAAACAACGTGGTGAAAACAATTCCCATCGAAGCGTCATGGAAAATGCGGCCCTTTTTGCTCAGCTCCTCTGTAAGGTAAACGGTCAATAGTCCGAAAATTCCGGCGCCAACGAGCATCGGAAATGTATTTCGTCCGGCTGTCAGCAGAAATGCGATCGCAATACCCGGTAATACAGCATGGGATATGGCATCCCCCATGAGGGACATTTTCCGCAGCACGAGAAAAGTACCGACGAGTGCGCAGGAAGCGGCGGCCAGTATTCCTGTCAGTATGATCCATCCGGTCGAAGTAATCATAATCGTTTGCCTCCTTTCCCGGTATCCGACGAACCGGAATTGTCGGTTGGATTGGAATCATCGGGTGAATTTGAATCGTCGATTGCATTGGATTTGTCGCCCGGGATGGATCGCTTGCCCGAGGTGGAATTCTTGAACGAGTCAGAATCCTCAGACGAGTCGGAATCCTCTTTTGTATCGTATGGAATCTTACTTTTATGGGGATCCAGTGCGGGTGAGCCGAGAGATTGTCGAAGCTGAGACTCAATTTCTGCGGTGATAAGGTGTTCCATCGATTCGGCATCATCATGGACATGATCCTCGGCAATCTGGAGATGCAGATTGAGGTACTGTTCCCACAACCGGTGAACACGCACCAATCGTTTCGCCTCCTTGCGGCCTTCCATAGTGAGCAGGTAACTCTCCGGATTCCCGGCATAGCTGCTGACCCAGCCCTTTTTCTGCAGGGTATGGATCACTTTCTTCAATCGACTTGAGGTGATATGACGGCGTTTGCGCAACTCGTTAAATGGCCGGACCCGGTCGGTTTTGCCGTCTTCTTCTTCCATCGTATAAAGTGTTTTCACTACATTTTCGCAAACGATTTTCCAGGAAAGCCGCTTCTTTTCTATAAATGCGGCAATTTCGCCCCGTCCTGGCGCAAGCAGAAAGGAGAGCAGGAAGATCAGTGCAGCGCTTACCACCATCCAGGGTCCGGTCGGCATGGCCGGTGCTGTATAGCTGATAAAAGATCCGGTGATTCCGGATAGAGCACCCACACCTGCGGCAATGACCAGCATTACCCGGAGCGAATCCGTCCAGTAACGGGCTGCTGCCGCCGGGATGATCAGCATGGAGGCCATCAGAACTACCCCGACCGCCTGAATTCCGGCCGTAATAGTCATCACCATCAACAGCGCCAGCAGAAATTCCATCCGCTTTACCGGATAACCGATACTGCGGGCAAACGGGATGTCGAAACTGACCAGTTTGAACTCTTTGTACCCGATAATAACAACAATGATGATCAGAAGGCTGAGTCCCCCGAAAACTTTGACGTCATAGCCGACCATGGCTGCAGCCTGACCGAACAGAAAGTCGTCAAGTCCGCTTTGGTCAATGTAGCCGGACGACTGTATTACGGTTAGCAATACGACTCCCAAACCGAAAAATACCGACAGGACCATGCCAATGGATGCATCCGGAGCGATCCGGCTGTTACGGCTGATGAAATCCATCGTAACCATGCTCAGAAGGCCGAAAACAAACGCTCCGAGCACGAGCATCAGCGGATCTTTTCCGCCTGCCACAATAAAAGCCAGACAGACACCGGGCAGAATCGCATGGGCAACAGCATCGCCGACAAGCGCTCTACGCCGCAGGATGGCAAAACAGCCGAGGGCTCCGGACGAAATGCCGAGCAGAATGGTCCCGGCCAGTACATACCGGATGTTGGGATCCTGAAGTGAGAAGAAATCCAGAAAGAGGTCCATTGTACGTTACTCCGTTTCCCGGACAAATCGCTGCCGCCGACTTTGTTCAACCATCTGACTCAGGATATTGAGCCGGCCACCATAGGTGTGTTGCAGATTCTCATCGGTGAAAGCAGTCGCAACCGGTCCGAAAGCAACCAGGCGGAGGTTCAACAGCATCACCCAGTCAAAATTATCCGGTACGCTTTGAAGATCATGATGCACCACCACTACGGTCTTGTTGAGAGAGCGCAATTCCTGCAGTTTTTCAAAAATCACTTTTTCCGTAGCAGCATCCACCCCGGCAAATGGTTCATCCATCAAATAGATGGAGGCGTCCTGCGCCAACGCACGCGCCAAAAAGACCCGCTGCTGCTGTCCGCCAGACAATTGTGAAATCTGACGTTTGGCAAAATCCTCCATGCCGACTTCTTTGAGGGCTTTCATTGCCAACTCGCGGTCGGCGCGGGAGGGACGTTGAAACAGCCGGAGATGGGGATAGCGTCCCATCAGTACAACATCGGTTACGCTGATCGGAAAATTCCAGTCGACCGATTCCCTTTGGGGAACATAGGCGATGCTGCGTCTTTGTTTATCGAGGGGTTTTCCGTAGATAAGCGTGTAACCGGAGGATGATGGGATGAGCCCCATCATCGATTTGATGAGTGTCGATTTTCCGGCGCCGTTGGGACCAACGATGGCAGTGATCATGCTTTCCGGCAATTCAAAGTCAATATCCCACAACACTGGTTTTTTATCATAGGCGACCGTGAGGTCGTGTACCTCGATCGGGAAGGGTTTTTGTTTGGTGTAAGGTGTCATATCACGATTGCCTTGCCGGCATTATGGTTACGGTTTATCGTAGAAAATTCGAGGTTCAGCCATTGCTCATTCGGCTGACGGTTGGTGCAATTCATCAGACAGGGCATCAACAATGGTGTCGACATTGTAGCGAAACATGCCGCTATATATTCCTTCGGGAGTTCCCCTGGCACCCATTGAGTCGGAAAACAGGGAACCGCCCATCTGAACTTGGTAGCCGCGCTCACGCACTCCGGCAATGACCGATTCGATGGATCGGGTACTGACACTGGTCTCGACAAAGATAGCCGGAATTTGCCGTTCTATGATCAGTTGCACCATTTTGGTCACATCCTGAATACCGAATTCGGTTGCAGTGCTCAACCCCTGGAGGCCACGTACTTCGATCCCATACGCTTTCCCGAAATACTGAAAAGCATCGTGTGCCGTAATGAGCACTCTCCGCTCTTCTGGAATGCTTGCAATCCGTTGAATCACATATAAATGCAGGTCATCCAACTCTTTGTTATACGCTTCTGCACGCTCGAGAAAAGTGTCAGCATTGTCAGGCAGCAAACTTCCCAAAACCACAGCTAATTCTTTGACTACATACTGCCACAGGCTGACATCAAAC
>SLQC01000005.1 GCA_007131625.1 Balneolales bacterium
AAATAAAAAAGTCGGGGTTACCGGGCTTCACACTGGCTATTTTTATTTAAACAATCGTTTTGGACAGATGTGATTTCGCGTGAATTGTCCTTGAACCCTGTTGCTTGCCAAACCGGTAAACAGTAATATGAAAATTTGTATGACAACCGTAATCAGGTGACTATTATGATAAACTCTATGCAGGTGATTATTATGATAACTTCTATCAGGTGACTAAAATGAAAACAGCTAAACTCGTTTTATTTCTGGGCTTTATATCGATTTTTTCCATCAAAACTTTCGGACAGGAAACTATTTCCTGGAATCAAGCCCTGAATCAGGATCCCGATTGGTATGAAAGTAGTGAAGCGATACGCATTGCAGATAATGTCCTTGTGTATCAACACGAAACCGGTGGCTGGCCGAAAAACATTGATATGGCCCAGCGACATAGTGAGGCAGATAAAGACCATATTCGCCGGCAACTCTCCGCCGGCAGTATGCGTCCAACGATTGATAACGATGCAACCTTTATACAAATGCGTTATCTGGCCCGGGTATATGCGGCGACCGGAATGGAACGCTTTCGGGATGGTTTTTTGCATGGGGTTGACTATTTGCTCGAAGCTCAGTACGAGAATGGCGGCTGGCCTCAATTCTATCCGATCCGTGATGGGTATTGGAAGCGAATCACTTTCAACGATGATGCAATGATCGGGGTTATGAGAGTATTAAGGGATCTGGAGAATAAAGTCGGTCCGTTTGACATCATAGATGAAGGACGGCGTACCAAAATTTCGACGGCACTCAATAAAGGACTGGATGTCATACTTAAAACCCAAATTGAAGTCGACGGCGTATTGACAGCGTGGTGTCAGCAGTATGATGAAACGGATTTGACACCGGCAGGGGCCCGCAGTTATGAACACCCGTCCATCAGCGGGGGTGAAAGCGTGGGAATCGTTCGCTATTTGATGGAAATCGAAGATCCTGATCCGGAAATTGTCAGCGCCATTGAACATGCCGTAGCCTGGTTTGACCAGGTGAAAATCGCGAATACCCGGGTAGCTGTGACCGAGACGGATGGGCAGCGTGACCGTGTTGTGGTACGCGATCCCGATTCTGAACCGATCTGGGCCCGTTTTTATGAGATCGGTACGAACCGGCCGATTTTCAGCGGACGTGATGGTGTTATCAAATATAACTTGTCGGAAATCGAACGGGAGCGCCGCACAGGATATAGCTGGTATGGCTCCTGGCCCCGCTCTCTGTTAGAGCACGAATATCTTGCATGGCGTGAAAAATTGGCGGCTAATTAGTCGCTCCTTATGATACGGCACAATAGGCTCCATGTTACAGCATTAAAGACATAACACCTTCTGTTAGCCCGGAGCACATCTACTCTCTACTGTCTACTGTCTACTGTCTACTCTTTCTACATCAAACATTTAAAACAAATGAACACCTTTACCCGAACTTTTACAAGGATTCGTCCCTGGGTAATCCTCCTGATCCCGGCTATCTGTTTGCTTTCCGGTTGTAAACAGGGTGATGATATACAAAATGAAACCCGGATGACCGAAGTCACCATTGTGGGCGAGAAGTTTCATATTAACGGTTCTCCCACCTACGAGGGTCGTAGCTGGACACCTTCCGACGGTGGGGAATTTCCGGTCGAGGGACTTCTGATGAACGCCAGACTGGTTCAGGGAGTTTTTGACGATCTGAATCCGAAAACCCGCGGTCAGTGGACCTATCCCGATACACGCCAGTGGGATCCTGACCGGAATTCCGATGAATATATCGATGCCATGGTTTCCTGGCGTGAGCATGGCCTGCTCGGTTTTACTCTCAATCTGCAAGGCGGCTGCCCGTATGGCTATTGCAGTGAACAACGCTGGGACAATTCTGCTTTTGCACCGGACGGATCACTGAGAATGGAATATATGAACCGGCTTGAGCGTGTAATTGACCGGGCTGATGAGCTGGGAATGGTTGTCATCCTCGGTTATTTTTACTTCGGACAGGATGGAAATCTGACAGACGAAGCAGCCGTCATACATGCCGTTGAAAATGCGACCGAATGGGTACTTGAAAAAGGATATACGAATGTAATCGTCGAAATCAACAATGAATGTGACGTCCGCTACGATGACCACCCCATCCTGCAATGCGATCGCGTTCACGAGCTTATTGAGCGTGTAAAGGCAATCGGGAGAGATGGCCGATCGCTCTATGTAAGTACATCTCATCGTGGCGGGGTTGTGCCTTTGGCAAGTATCGTCGAAGCATCCGATTTCGTGCTTCTTCACGGCAACGGTGTGCGGAATCCCTCACGCATGGTGGAAATGATAGAACAAGTACGGGAGATGGATGTCTATACACCCATGCCGATTGTGAACAATGAAGACGACCAGCCATGGCGTGTCGAAGAACAGGGATGGGGTGATGAAGGAAATAATTTTGCCGCCAGTGTCAGGAATTACACCTCATGGGGTTATTTCGATTTTCGACGACCGGATGAGCATGATGACTACAATCTTGGTTTTCAAAGTGTACCGGTGAACTGGCACATTTCATCGGAACGCAAACGAGACTTTTTTAATATGATGGCGGAAATGACCGGCAGTCCCGGGACACCGGAACTGCGGCTTGAGTGGCCGGGCGAGATCGGAACGGTCGTGGTGCATGTCGAACAGGAGCAAACCAACGCCGTTATAGTATCCTTAAGCCTGGTTATTAACAATGAAATCGTGGCAGCAGCCGACCGGGAACCCTATGAATTCCATATTGAAGAGATTCCCAAAGATGAACATTGGGTCCGCGCGCGTGCTGTTTATCAAAACGACGGACGTGAAATTGCCGTCGAATCCGTTTATTTCAGGAACCCATGGTGGCCGTACGGCGGACGGTACTGAGTTTTTTAAAACCTTTCACTTTGTTTTTTAAACGGTCTCCCGGTTTTTAAAAATTGTCTCCAGGTTATTTAAAAACGGTCACCAGGTAATTTTAAATCTGACACCCGGTCTTTTAAAGCCGGTCTCCCGGTCCACGCGGGTGGTACGTAGGGTTGTTGGTTAGTAAAATGCGGTCGTGCTTTGTTTCTGCTTCCCGGTACGCGATAGTAAGCTGATGTGTGCCTTCCCGGAGTTCGAAACTAACCGGCATCATGTCATTATCAAAGTCCCGCACTTCATCTCATTGCCATTGGTCGCTTTGGTCGATACCATTCCAGCGGATCCACTGACCCTCGTTCATGCGTACCCAGAACGAGTCGCTGTCGCTCGACTCGGCGAGTATAATCGTACCTTGAAAAAACCGTCCTTCCTGCTGGCCATGTAGTGGATCATCGGTAGCATCGACATCGAGAATAATTTGATCCGGCGGGGCGGCATAGTTGGCCATAAACAACTCCACGAACAGCTGCTGCA
>SLQC01000099.1 GCA_007131625.1 Balneolales bacterium
AAACGGGTCAGGGTACAGGAGCCACGGTATTAACTATTGCAGGTTAGCTGTTAATTAAAACCGGATCCGGGTGAAAAGAAAAGCCGCCAGAACCAGTTTGGTCTTTAGATGTGACCCCATCGACCAACCTATCACTCGACGGTTTAAAACCGTTGGACTTCGTTAACCTCAAATCACCAACTCCCGTATGAACGTTTTGGAGCTTGTATTGGCTCACTTTATCCTTTATCGCCGGGGGTATTTTTATTGGGGATGGACAATGTCATTTTTGTGCCTTTTCCCGGCGCAGTGTCTATGTCGAGGCTTCCGCCGAACAGTTTCATACGTTCACGGATGTTGTAAAGGCTATTGCTGGTTTTTTCAGCATCGGGATTATTTTGTCCTGTCGATTTCATATCAAATCCGCGCCCTTCATCTTCAACGTATATCATGAGGTTGTCATCATCCTGATCAAGTTTGATTCGGGAATGATCGACATCCGCGTGTTTGACGATATTGAACAGTAATTCCCGGACGATCTGAAACAAGGCCTCATTCAGATTACCATTCGGGAGGTGATTATAATTTTTGATATCCAGCTCTACCTCAAGACCGTGCATGTCCTTCATATGACTGGCCAGCCAGTGTATGACTTCGGGCAATGTGCTTACGCCAGTTACCGGAGGGCTGAGAGTGGTCGACAGATCCCGCGTGGTTTTGATGGCGACTTTCATCATGGTGCTCCATTTACTAATCTGCTCTTTGAGGGCTGCCGTTGACTCCGCCGTCAGGTTTTTCCGGAACAGATCAAAATCCATCTGGATCACAAAGAGTGTTTGTTGCAAATCGTTATGCAGCAACTCGGCGATACGTCTCCTCTCGGTCTGCTCGGCAAGAATCAGATCAGTAGCCAGTTCCCGGATTTTTTGGGTGCGTTCGTCAATCCGTTCTTCGAGCGTCTTGTTGAGATGTTCGATGTTCTTTTCATACGTATTTTTTTCCGTGATGTCGACAAAGGTAATGATCACCCCGTCGATTCTGTCATCGACGTTGCGATAAGGCCGGAAACGCACAAGATACCACTTCCCGTTTTCGACGCTCTGAACCTCCCGTTCCAGCATAATGGCCTCTTTAAATACTTTCTCTGCATCCGGGGCAAATCCATCATAATCCAGTTGGTGGGTCACGTGCGACAGCACCCTGCCTGCGTCCGTATCAATAAGATTGAACAGATCCTTTGTGCCCGAGGTATAGCGTTTAATGCGCATCTGCCCGTCCAGAAAGATCGTTGGGATCTTGGTGGCGGAGATCAGATTCTCCAGATCGCTGTTGACTTGTCCGACCTCGTCAATCTTGTTTTTAAGCTCCGAATTAAGAATCATCAACTCTTCATTCATCGATTGCAGCTCTTCCTTGGACGTCTCCAGCTCTTCGGTTGTCGACAAGAGCTCTTCATGAATCGACTGCTGCTCTTCACTGGCAGCCTTCAAGTCTTCGACAAGCAACTCATGATCATGAGATTGGGTATGCAGTTCATCTTTCAGATAGTCGATTTCTTCGGTAAGCTGCCGAATGGTTTTGTTTGCATCCTCCAGTTTAGAAGACGGGGACTGTTTTGGGAGCGAAAGGATTGACGGCTCCGCATCAGATTCCGTGTGATCACCTATAGGGAGTTGCCCGGCCGATGAGTTCATCTCACGAAAGAGTATATGAACGTGATCATTCTCATATCCCGGTTCATTAATGGGTTCCACAATGAATTCAACAAGTCTGGGTTTGCCCTCCACATGAACAGTGACCGGCCTTGATTGTGTTTTCTTTTTCTTTTTGAAGGTCTCGGTAACGGTTCTGCGAAGCTCAATTCTCAGCTCTTCGCGAGCCGCTCTGAAGATATCCTGCGACGGCAGACCGGGTACAAATGCCAGGTACTTGTCACCACCGCCCAGTGTATGAACGACATTGTAGTCGGCATTCACAATCACGCCCGGCGGGGAGTGGGGTAAAATCAATGTCCGGTGTACCTCTTCGATCGTATTTCTGGCCCATGACGGTTTTTTAACCGGTTCATTCGGTGGACGGGGTGTACTCGGTCTTTCGTGGAATCGGGCCGGGAAGGCATGGCGTTTCGACCTCTCTATTTTCCTGTAGATACGGAGTTTTTTATGGACTTGCTGAAACAGATCGGTCGTGTCGGCGGTCTCGGAGCTGCCCAGAAACAGGTAGCCTCCATCGCCCAGAGCGTAATGAAAGAGCTCATGGAGATGTTTTTGCGCGTCGTGATCCAGGTAGATCAGCAGGTTGCGGCACACAATCAAGTCAAGCCTTGCAAAAGGCGGGTCATTGAGCAGATTGTGAAGGGAGAAGACGATTTGCTCGCGGAGACTCTTTTTCACCTGATACCCGTCGGACTCCGAAACAAAAAAATGCTTCAGCCGTTCATCGGACAGATCGTTGGCAATCCCTTTCGGGTAGAACCCCCGGCGTGCCGTTGCAAGAGCCTCTTCCGCTATATCCGAAGCAAAGACCTGAATTTCCCTGGTGTCAGCCCTGCGTTCGTTATACTCAACAAGCAGCATGGCAACGGAGTAGGCTTCCTCCCCAGTAGCGCAACCGCAGCTCCAGGCTCGAACACTTGCTTTATCATCTTTACCCTCGAAAAGATTAGGAATGACGTCCTCTTCCAGGGCATGGAACGCTTTCGGGTCCCGAAAGAAGTTGGTTACAGTCATAAGAAAATCCTTGCAGAGCTTTTTTGCTTCATCAGGGTTCTTTTGGAGAAAGTCAAAGTAGGCAGAAAAATCCTTCAACCCGGAAAGAACCATGCGGCGTGAGATGCGACGCAGGATGGTGGGCCGCTTGTATTGAGAAAACTTGTGCCCGCCGTGAGAATGAACCAGATCCAGTATGTTTGAGACAATCCTTTCATCCTCTTCCGGCAGCTCATCCGTCCGCCTGGAAAGAACCGACTCGGCGGAACCCGCCTTGAAATGTTGAATCTCCCTGCCCATCTTCTCGACGGGCAGAATCAGATCGACAAAGCCGGTAGCGATAGCGCTGCGGGGCATGGAGTCATATTCCGCCTCATCGGGCGACTGTACCACAGTCAGGCCACCCGTTTCCTTGACCCGGGACAGACCGGCTGCACCGTCACTGCCGCTGCCGGTTAATATCATGGCGATCGCGTCCTTGCCATACTCCTCGGCCAGTGCACGGAAAAAAAGATCGATGGGAGCCTGTTGTCCTTTTTGAGTCTCACGCTCGGATAGCAGGAGATTGCCGTCTTGAATGGACAGATTTTTTTTGGGCGGGATGATGTAGGCGTGGTCCGGTTCTAACTGCACCGAATTGGAGACCTGGATAAACGGCATGTCGGTGCTCTTCTGTAGCAGTTCCGCCATATGGCTCTTGTGCTTGGGCGACAGGTGAACGATCACCACGAACGCCATGCCCGTCTCTTTAGGAAGAGAGGTAAAAAAGGATTGAAGGGCTTTCAACCCTCCGGCTGACGCTCCGATGCCCACCACAGTGAAATTCTTCGATTTCCCTTTCGTTTTCCCTTTTTTAGATTTTCTTTTAGATTTTATATCCGTTTTACCTTTTGCTTCCCCGTTGTTTTTTTTCATAGAGGCAACCCGCTTTTTATACTCGTCACGTTTATCTCCACCCAGCTTTATTTTAAGATCGCTTTGAGAAACCGTCTTTCAGTCAACCATGATTTTTTTTGACACCAAATATTTTCTGATTGAGAACTTTTTGTAGATTAAATCTTCCCGATAAAGATCTGAAATGAGCTTTTCTGCAGGGTTTTTTTTACTGTTCTTTAAGAGCCTCTTCAAAACGCCAGAACGTGGCAAAATCAGGGATTCCCTGATCCAGATTAATCCTGGTAAAGCGTTGGAAGCTCAAGCGATTAATAAGCTGGTCTTCTAACCGCGGATCACCGAGATTGAGCATATGCTGAAGAAAAATGGCTTTGACCATTCGGTGCCGGCTAAGAATGTTACAATTAATCAGATTAAAATGATACCAAATTGAGTTAAAGGTGAGGTTTAATGCCTTAAAGTTACGAATTTATTTGCTATTAAACCATCCGTATTAGTTTTGCAAATGGTTATAACGGAGCAAACTGACCCCGGGGTCAGTTTGCTCCGGACCGAAGGTCGCGTTAGCGAAAGAGGGGGTCAGCTTCGTCCGGACCGAAGGTTGCGTTAGCGAAAGAGGGGGTCAGCTTCGTCCGAACCAAAGATCGCGAAGCGAAGGGGGTCAGTTTGTCCGAAATAACTGCTATCGGATGCGATCAACAATATTACCTTCCTGATCGGAAATAATCACTTCAACACGGCGGTTTTTCTGGCGTCCGTCTTCCGTTGCATTGCTTGCCGCAGGGTACTGGATTCCATAACCCCTGATCCTGATTCGGCTTTCGGCAATACCTCTGTTAACCAGATCTGATTTCACCGAATTGGCCCTGTTTCTCGAAAGTTCCAGATTGTATGCTTCTGAACCGATATTGTCGGTAAAGCCCTCAATCAAAATATTTCGTCCGGGATATTGCTGCAAGAACGTGGTCAGATTCTCCATGCTCTTCATTCCATCCGAATGCATGGTTGCTTTGCCAAATTCAAAGAGTACATCTCCAAGTGTCAGGACCAGGCCACGATCTGTTGGCCGGGCTTCGAGTTCATTCACTCTTTGGGCCAGTAAATCTGCCCTCTGACTGGCTTCCATTGCAGTCTGCCTGGATTCTTCTGCCCTCTGACTGGCTTCCATTGCAGTCTGTCTGGATTGTTCCGCACTCTCACGGGCTTCTACAGCCAATGTTCTTTCACTCTGTGCCTCCAGCAGTGCACGCTGGGCTCTTGCTTCGGATCTATCTGCTTCACTTCGCCGAACTTCCAGCAATACCTGCTGCCGCTCCACCTCGCCGCGTGATATCTCACTATTTGCAGCATTCAGTTGTGCCGTTTCCCTGGCAATGAATGTTTTTTGCTTTGCAAGATACGCATAGTGTTCAACGGATGACTTATCCGCTTTTGCAGTCCATAACTCCCGGCTTATTTCAAGTGTCTCTTCAGCTTCTTTCAGAGCTACTGGAGCAAATCGAACAACCATGTCGTCCTGTTTTGCTGCATTGTATTCTTCGGTTGCACTAGTAAGAAGCGGGTTTTGAGCCGGTGGCCCTCCACACCCGACCATAAGGATGAGCATGGGAATTATTGTATAACTTGCCTTGGTCAAGAGCAAATCGTAAAGAATTCGTAATGGGTTCATGTGATGTTCCTCAAGTGTAGTTAATTAGTTCTTTGGTTTCTTTCAATTTCCGCCTTTAGAACCCGGATGCTTTCCCTCAATTCTGCAACCGTTTTCTCGGCTTTGCCGGACTGCGCTTTTGCCTGGGCAAGCTCGGCATCCACCCTGGCTTGTTCGGCCAGACGTATAGCTTTATCAAATTCCTTGGCTTCCACAGCTTCTCTGGCCAGCCCCAGCTTAATTTTTGCTTCCCGTATTTCAAGAGGTGCATAGTCATCAGCTCCCAATTGTTCCGCTTGTTGAATCACCATTTGTGTTTCTGTAAGCTGCTGATTAGGAGGGCTGGTGCTTCCACATGCCGTCAAAAGGCCGATGCCAATAACACATATGAACAGTTTCTGGTATAGTTTCATAATTGAACTCCATAATGTTATATAGTTTGTGACCGTTGCTTTTAAAGTACTTACAAGATTACTATTGTTTTTACCGAATGTAATCGCCCGGATGGCTGAAAAATGGACTAATCCATTAGGTATAGAAGATGTATTCCTTTAGTTATAAAACATGGACTGCACTGCAATGAATAACTTCAAGATGATGGTATTGCCGGCTTGATGTGATCTTCACGTGATTAAAGGTCACCTGAGTGGCGTTATCGCGGGGTTTATTTGATCAACGCCCTTGCACCCTGACAGGCGGTTCGGAACAGGAATATTAGCGAACCCGATATGAGTGTGAAGAGATTTTTTATATGCTTGAAGTGAAGCAGGGGTTACCACAGATCAATTAAATCGAACTGTCTGCGGGAGTTGTGACTGGTCGATCAATACACACTGTCTGCTACGGAACCCGATTCGGTTTCATGGGCGTACTTGGCGATCTGAAGACGATTGTGCAGGGTCAGCTTTTCGAGGATGTTATGGACGTGGCTCTTGATGGTGAAACTCGAGACAAATAGATCCCGGGCAATCTCCTTGTTGGTCTTACCTTCTGCAATCAATGCAACAACCTGGCGCTCACGACTGGTCATTCGTATGGACTCGATTATTTTTTTCTCCTTTTTCGGATCGTTTACCTTTTGTTTGACGATCTCGGTAAAGAGCGAGTCGGTGAGGGAGCCGGGTAAAACCTTTTCGCCATTATTTATCCTCCGGATTGAGCTGATGAATTCGTCAGCCGACGCGTCTTTCATGAGAAATCCTTCCGCTCCATCTTTTATAAATTCCAGTACTTCAGAGTGTGAGGGAAAAAGTCCCATCACAATGACTTTCGCTTTGTGACCATTATTGGCAATCAGTTTCACAATTTCCAGGCTGTCTTGACTTAATAATCCCCAATCCAGAAGTACGATATCGATGTCAGATGATTTGACCTTTGCAAGAACGTTTTCACTTGGATTAGGTGCAGCGATCACCATAAAGTCAGGCTGTTTCTCAAGCACAGCGGTTATACCTTCACGCAACAGGTGATTATCTTCAATAACAAGTAATCGAATATTTTTCGCCATGGGGGATTCTCCTTATGATTTGCTGATTCGGAACGAATTTATTAATTCATGTATCGGTGCGTATGGCATGTCGTAATGCACCAAAAGTTGAATAATAAGTATAATTCGTATACTACTTGCCTGCCATCCCAAGATATAAATTGCAAGAATGTTTTACAACTACTCAATGTGATTAAGAGTAGCTGAGTTCATAGTTTAGAGGAGGTCAATGTCACCTTCCGTCTTCCATTTGCATGGTTTGGGATTCAGGTTTCTTTCGACCAGATAACTCTCAATATCGTCCACCAATTCTCTTACGCTCGAAAAACTGCCCTCGCGTATGACTTCCTGTGTCAGTTCCTAAAAGAACCGCTCAACAAGATTCATCCACGATGAACTGGTCAGGGTGAAGTGGAGATGAAAGCGCGCTCTTCTTGCACGGATTCGGTGATTTCTATTCTGGATATAGGTCGGTTTATAGCCGAAGTATACGACATTATAGAATATATCATTTGTCAACTTATTTATCAGACAGTACATTAGTTTCTACGAAAACATATCCATCCCAAAATAATGATGGAATTTCGGTAGTTTCGTCGCGGATTTGCGAGAGTCTGTCCGTCATTCTGGTTGAATACAATAACCGGCTATCGTGGTCACGGCATTCAAATATGCCTGTGAAGCGATTACCAAAACTCGCAAGTCAAGTGATACGAGTTAAATCCGGTTCCGACCCATACAATTCAGATCCTCAAAATATTTCTTGAGCCTTTTCACCATTCGCTTTTCCCCTTCACGAAGCCAGACCTGGGGATTGTACCAGGATTTGTTGGGGCGGTCTTCCCCTTCCGGATTGCCAATTTGAGATTGCATGAAATTCCGGTGATGTTCGTAAAAATCCCGGATTCCCTCCCAGAATGCCCATTGCAAATCGGTATTGATGTTTACCTTAACGGTACCGTACGAGATGGCCCGGCGAAGCTCTTCGCGTGAGCACCCCGATCCTCCGTGAAATACAAATTTTACGGAGGTGCCGACTTTCCGGAACTTTTTTTGTATCAAATCCCGGGCATCCCGCAATATTTCGGGTTTGAGCTCAATATCCCCTGGCCGATAAACCCCATGCGCATTGCCGAAAGATGCCGCAATAGTGAAATGAGGGCTCACAGCCGACAATCGCTCCCATGCTATGGCCACCGCTTCAGGCTGCGTATACAGATCCGGCAGGTCAACTTCCGAATGGTCAAAACCGTCCTCAATCCCACCCGTAACCCCCAGCTCCATTTCCAGACCCAGTCCCAGATCTTTCATGATTTCCAGATAGGAACTACACGTATTGATATTCTGTTCGAGCGGTTCCGTCGACAGATCCAGCATATGTGAACTGAACAGCGACATCCCCGTTCTGTCCTTATAATTACGGTTTTCCTCCAGAAGTCCGTCCACCCACGGCAGCCGTTTACGGTCGGCATGATCCGTATGTAATATCACCGGGACTCCGTACAGCTCCGCCAGCTGGTGCACATGGAAGGCTGCGGATACAGCCCCGGAAATCGAGGCTTTCAATCCGTCACCAAATAAACCGCTTCCGGAACCGGAGAGTGACGCACCGGCTATAAATTGTGCCCCGGTATGCGAAAGCTGAATGACGACCGGGGAGCGAACTTCCCGGGCTGTTTCCAGCGTTGCATTGATGCTGTTCATGCCTGTCACATTGACAGCAGGAAGGGCAAACCTCTGTTCACTGGCATAATGAAACAGCCCGGTTGCCTCTTCATCGGTTAGTACACCGGGTCGGAAATTCATAATCGCTGATTAATAACAGTTGCCATTTGTTTTTTTTGAATGCAAAATACATAATACGATATTTTGTTAATCCTAATATCCAGATTGTTTATTTGTGAATGGTGGAAAGGTGTTCTATATCCAATAATCGAAAATTATTAACAGATGAATATCCATGCCAGGTACATGACACACAGGCGGATGATTAAGCCATGGGTGCTCCATGTGACCTTATAAATCAAAAATCTTAAACAGATGAAATGGTCATGTCGGCAATTCGACACACAAAAGCATGATTATTTTCGACATGGACATTACATCTGTCCTTAGAATTAAAAAAATAAACAGATGAAACACCCATGACTGGTAACCGGCACACACGAGCATGATTAAAGCCATGGATGCTCCATTTTACTTTATAAATTATATATTATAAACACATGAAAAAATACAAGATAGCCGCCGTATTTGGAGATGGAATCGGCACAGAAATTATTCCTCCGGGAATCGAAGTACTCCAGCGCGCCGCTGAAATGTTTGACTTCAAGCTTCATGTTGACGAGTTCGACTGGGGCGCAGGTTATTACAAGATGCACGGTGATTTCATGCCGGCAGACGGGTTAAATATTCTGAAGGGATATGATGCCATTTATTTCGGAGCCGTCGGCTTGCCGGATGTCGACGATACACTGCCCGCCATGATGTACACATTCAAGGTTCGTACCCATTTCAAACAATATGTGAATTACAGACCTGTTAAACTGCTGCCCGGCATCGACAGCCCTCTGCGCAATAAGGGGAAGGATGAGATCGACTTTGTCATCATTCGGGAAAACAACGAAGGGGAATTTGTCCAGAATGGAAAAATCCTGTATCCCGGTGAATCCCGTGGCCTGGCTACCGATACCAGTGTCTTCACCCGGAAAGGAATCGAGCAGGTAGCGCACTTCGCATTCAGGCTCGCCCGTTCAAGACGAAAGCGACTGACGAACGTCACAAAGTCCAATACTCTGATCCATTCTCTGGCTTACTGGGACCGGGTTATCGCCGAGGTGGCCGAACAGTATCCCGACGTGGAATACGGCAAAATGTATGTGGATAATGCCTCGGCAAGCTTTGTTTTGCGACCTGAAGTATTTGATGTGATCCTTTCAACCAATATGATCGGTGATATTCTGAGTGATCTCGGCGGTGCTATCACAGGAAGCCTGGGACTGTGTGCCAGCGGTAATATCAATCCGGAAAAGGAATTCCCCTCCATGTTTGAACCAATTCACGGCTCGGCCCCGGACATCGCCGGTAAAAATATCGCGAACCCCATCGGTGCCATATGGTCGGCAGCACTGCTTTTAGAACATATCGGAGAACCAAAGGCGGCTGAAACCATTATCAACGGTATTGAAAGAACAACCGCTTCGGGACTTAAAACAAAAGATCTGGGTGGCAATGCCAATACCCGACAAATAGCTGATCATATCATGAAATACATGGGGACATAATGCTGAACGGACGATTTGTGGACCTGACCCTCACCTATGATGAGCGTATGAGCGGGGTTTCCTTTGAAGATACCAGAGTACTTGAAAGGGATGGATGGAATGCGCGTACACTACATATCTACGGACATGCCGGTACACACATGGATGCTCCTCGGCATTTCGGGGTCAGTAACCGGAGCATCGACCAATACGGGCCGGCCGATTTCATAGGCAAAGCTCATATTCTTCGCCTGAATGTGACCGGGGATTCCCGGCTGATTTCTGTACCGGATCTGCAGCCCGTTGCTGATCGTCTTCAACCAGGCGATAGCCTGGTGATACAGACCGGTTGGTCTTCCTTTGTCTTTGATGACAGGTACAGAGATGGACTCCCCCGGATTTCAGATATTGTCGCAGAATACCTGGTTGACCGGAAAATCAAAATGCTGGGTGTGGAAACCCCGTCGGTGGCTGATGTCAACAATCTTGATGAGCTGGCTCAAATCCACCGGATCCTGTTGGACGGTAATGTTATTATCATTGAAGGATTGACGAATCTGAATCAGATAAAGAATGATACCTTTACGTTGCTGGCCTTCCCGCTGAAGATTAAAGATGGCGATGGAGCACCTGCACGTGTCATAGCATTTGAAGATTAGCCATGAACCCTGATAATGAAATTAATGACTGGCTGACCAATTGTCCTCAGCATCGTCTGCTAAACGAGATACGTAACATCAACAGTGATTACGCTCATACCTGGGTAGTGCTGGATGACGATCCAACCGGCACACAAACCGTACATGATGTTCCGGTAATCACAATCTGGGATACCGCGATGTTGGTTGACCTGCTCCGGGAACAATGTCCCGTCTTCTATATTCTCACTAATTCGAGAAGTATGGATGCCGTTGAAGCCGTTGACCTTGTCAAAACGATAACCCGAAATCTCGAGGCGGCATCCGATGAAACAGGCAGGACTTGCCATATTATTCTGAGGAGCGACTCTACGCTCAGGGGCCATCATCCCGAAGAAATGGATGCCGTGCTGGACATCCGTCAGAAGAATCCGGAACTCAAGGTGATCCATCCTTCCTTTATTGAAGGCGGGCGATTCACATTCCGGAAAATTCATTACGCCAGGGACGAAAGCCGCTACATTCCCTGTGGCGAAACCCAATTCGCCGAAGACCCTGCATTTGGATACAAATCATCCAATCTTGCAGAATGGATCATCGAAAAAACCGGAAACCGGATAACAGCGAATCAAATCACCCATTTCCCTGTAGATACGCTGCGTGATTCAACCGTTAGCGAACTGGTCAGCCGTATTCAGGAGATCAAAAGCGGGAGTTATGTTATCGCCGATGCACTTGGTTATTATGATATCGATACATTTTGCCTGGCTTTACTTAGAAGCGGGCGGACTTTCATTGCAAGAACCGCAGCCTCTTTTGTAGCTTCGATTGCCGGCATTTGGCCTCGCAACCTGTTGGATCATAAAGATATACAACACAGTACAGAAAACGGGGGATTGATTGTTGCGGGCTCCTGGGTCGGGAAAACCACCCGGCAAATTGAATATCTTGTCGGGCACAGCGACATTATCGAGATTGTTTTGGATGTGAGGCAACTGCTTGAGCAGTATGACGATGAAAATTACCAGCAATCGATCGCGGATGTCATTCAACAACACCTTGAAAACCGCAAAGATGTCCTGGTTTATACTAGTCGTGAGCGACTCACGGCAGATGAGTTTCAAAAATACCTTTTGAATCAGAAAAATGACCCGTCTTGGGCGAACCGTAAAATGACCACTTCGGATGAGAACAGGGAACTCTTCTTGCATCAGAAAAATGTTCCGGTTGATACAGGGCGTGAGACTGTAGCGGCCGGGGAAAGACGGGCAAATCTCGAAATCGGAAACAGAGTATCCGCTTCTCTCTCCGGGTTGATCGGCGCACTGTCTGCTACTCCTTCATTTTTGATTGCCAAAGGGGGTATTACTTCCAGTGATATCGCTACAAAAGCATTGGCAGTTAAAAGAGCCCGGGTCATGGGTCAGATTCTCCCCGGTGTACCTGTCTGGAAACTGGGCAGGGAGAGCAAATACCCCGGGATGCCCTATGTGATATTTCCCGGCAATGTAGGGGGGGATGACGCAATGCTGAATGCCTATAGGCGAATCATTGGTAATTGATTAACTTATCGGGCAATGAATAACTGGGACCCGGTACTATAATCAATAGTAACACGATGAAAAAGTTAAAAGGGGTTGGAATCGGAGCAGGTTATTTCAGTGGCTTTCATTA
This sequence comes from Balneolales bacterium, assembly GCA_007131625.1. Lineage (GTDB taxonomy): Bacteria > Bacteroidota > Rhodothermia > Balneolales > Natronogracilivirgulaceae > SLQC01. Next base: position 12,291 of record SLQC01000099.1, read on the forward strand.
TGACGCCTGGAACCGGATTGACGAAGTAAGTATGGAAGCGGTCTGTGATCTGGATATAACCAGAGCGAAAGAAACTGCAGATAAATGGAATATACCTGCGGCGTTTGATGATCCGGCTGAAATGTTCAGGAAAATCCGGCCGGACTTCGTGGATATCATTACCCGGCCTGAAAATCACTACCAGTTGATTGAATTATCCGTTGCATCAGGCCTGTCTGCAGTTATTTGCCAAAAACCGCTTGCCCCGACATACAAGGAATCATCAGCCATTATCGATTTCACCAATAATAGTGGTGTGCGCTTTATGGTGCATGAAAACTGGCGTTTCCAGCCCTGGTACCGACAGATGAAACATTTGATTGATGCCGGTGACATCGGAGACCGCCTTCACTCATTATATTCCAGAATGCGTACCGGCGACGGATGGACGGAGGATGCGTATCTGAACCGTCAACCCTATTTCGTCAAGATGCCCCGATTGCTGATCTATGAGACGGGTATTCATTTCATTGACACCTATCGATATCTGGCCGGTGAAATCGATTCGGTTTATGCCCGGTTGAAAAAATTCAATAAAAAAATTGCCGGTGAAGATGCCGGAAT
>SLQC01000391.1 GCA_007131625.1 Balneolales bacterium
CACGTTCCTTTTTCCATTCCTGAACCCATTTTGCCCTCGCAAAACATAGCTCTTGTTTTTTTGGGCTTTTACATCAAAATATCAGCTTCAATAAATAGCTCTTTTTAGAGTGGACTCATTTTTAAATTTTGCAATGAATTCTAACCTTTCCCATATCTCCCCCGAAGATCATAAGCCCACCATCCCGGTTCTGCAGGGCGGCAGCCGGAGCGTGGTTCTGGCACCTATGGAGGATGTCAGCGACTCACCGTTCCGGCAAATGTGCCGAAACCAGGGCGCCGATGTCGTATATACCGAATTTATCAGCTCGGAAGCGATCATCCGGGCGAGCGAAGCTTCAAAGCACAAAATGGTATTTGAAGAGGCCGAACGGCCACTCGGAATCCAGATTTTCGGCGGACGGGAGGAGGCAATGTACGGTGCCGCCAAAGTGGCCGAAGCTAATAATCCCGATTTTATCGACATCAACTTCGGCTGTCCGGTGTATAAAATTGTAAAGAAAAACGCCGGATCCGCCTGTCTGCGTGATCCCGGAATGATGGAGCGGATGGCCGGGACCGTCGTCGATGCCACACACCTGCCGGTCACAGTCAAAACCCGCCTCGGATGGGACGACCAATCCATACGAATACGGGAAATTGCACTGATGCTGCAATCGGTTGGGGTCAAAGCGCTGACGGTCCACGCCCGGACCCGCTCACAGGGATACAAGGGGGAAGCCCGTTGGGAGTATTTCAAGTATCTCAGGGATACACCCGGACTCGAAATTCCGATTATTGCCAACGGTGATATTACTACTCCCGAACATGCAAGGTATCTGTTTGATGAAACCGGTGTCGACGGGATTATGATCGGACGTGCAACCATCGGCAACCCCTGGATTTTCCGGGTCATCAAACACTATCTGGAAACCGGTGAAAAGCTCCCCTCCCCCACTATCGGGGAACGATTGGAGATGTGCGCCGATCAGCTTCAGTCTTCGGTTGCACATCACGGCGAGCGATACGGTGTAATCATGATGAAAAAACATTACGGAAATTATATCAAAGGGATCCGTAACGGTAAATACCTCCGTATGGAGATCATGAAAAAAGAGCGGATGGAGGATATCCTGGAGTTGTTGCTCAATTTCCGGGAAGAGCCGGAGCCACTGTCACGAATTGGTGTGGCAGTATGAAACTGTTAAATTGAGAAATGCGCCTGACTAATTTATAGCAAGCCTGCCGGTCAAACCATCACAATGCAATAATTTTACAGCGCAAGCCTCTCGCACCGAAGCCACGGCTGAAGCACTTCCGGAATACGCAAGGTACTGTCTCCCCGATGATGGGTCTCCATAAAAGCAGCCATAACACGTGGCAGTGCAAGTCCACTTCCATTCAGCGTATGAAGAATATCGGTTTTACCATCCGCTTTTTTGTGCCGGATTTTCATCCGTCGCGCCTGGTAATCCTCGAAGTTTGAACAGGAACTGACTTCCAGCCATCGCTGCTGACCGGGACTCCACACCTCGAGATCGTACTTCTTGCTCTGGGTGAAGCCCATGTCGGCCGTACCCATCAGAAGTGTGCGATAAGGCAGCTCGAGGGCTTCCAGCAGCTCCTCCGCATCCCGGCGGAGTGTTTCCAACTCGTCATACGATGACTCAGGGGTCACAAACTTGACCAGCTCGACTTTATCGAACTGATGCAGCCGGTTCAGGCCACGGACATCACTTCCGTGCGATCCTGCCTCTCGGCGCCAGCAGGGTGTGTAACAGACATACCGCAGTGGAAGAGTTTCCGTATTCAGGATCTCGTCCCGATGAAAATTGGTAACAGGCACTTCTGCGGTAGGTATCGCAAAATACCCGTCCCGTGGCACTTCATACATCATATCCTCTTTGTCGGGTATCTGACCGGTCCCCCGGGCAGAGTCTTCATTGACAAAATAGGGTGCTATCAATTCCACATACCCCTTCTCGACCGCTTTGTCCAGAAAGAACTGAATCAGAGCGCGCTGCAGGCGTGCGACGGGTCCCACGTAAAAAGGAAATCCGGCTGCGGTGACCTTGGAACCGCGATCAAAATCGATCCACTTTTTATCGGCGACCAGGTCCCAGTGAGGTTTGTAACGCCCGGTGGCATCCGGCCCTTCATCTATGATCACAGGATCACCCCAGGTGTGTACGGTGACATTACCCGATTCATCTTCAGTAACTGGTACCGAATCATCAGCAATATTCGGAATTTTCAGCAACGTGTCATCACGCTCTGAGAGCAACTCCCTTTCCTGCTCTTCCAGGTGCTTGACCTTCTGTTTCATATCCCCGGTTTCACGTATCACTTTTTGGGCTTCCTCCTTTTTGCCCTGTCCCATCAACACTCCGATTTCCCTGGCTCGGTCATTGCTCTCCTTGCGCAGAAGATCAAGTTCGTGTACCGTTTTGCGCCATTGATTATCGGTTTCGATGACATGGTCCACCAATCTGGTATCTTGCTCACCTTTGGCTTTCATGGCGGATTTAATACGGTCGGGGTTCTGGCGAATTCTCTGAATATCAAGCATAACTAGCAAGCTGCAAATGGGTACCAATTAACTGAAAGGCGAAAGATACGACATCAGTTGTTTAAGAGGAACAGTGGTCATCGGATTTTACCCACCGGCCCCATTTATTTCGCCGTCGGGCAAAGTCTCGCTTGATTACCTTAATTATTTAGGTTATCATTCTATGTACTTGCAACTTATTTAGAACCAGGAAGAGAATACAGACAATGCATCACCTAGACGATATAGATATTGCCATACTCAAGCATCTGCAAAAGAACGGGCGAGCGCAGCGAAACAAAATTTCCAAATTAGTAAACCTTTCGGTCCCATCAGTTTCAGAACGAATGCGCAAGCTTGAGGAAAAGAAACTTATTTCCGGCTATCACGCGGTACTCAATCCGCAAAAATTCAATTTTGACATAATTGCCTTTATCTTTGTGGAAGTAGACAACTCCAGTCTCTACTCCTCATTTGTGAATAAAGCCATTCTTGAACCGGAAGTTCTGGAATGTCACTCCTGCACCGGCGATGGGTCTCATATTCTGAAAATCACAACCAGGAATACAGTCACACTCGAAAAACTGCTCTCCCGGATTCAATCATGGGAAGGCGTCAAGAAAACCCGGTCAAATATCGTGTTATCCTCTTTCAAGGAAACACGTGAAATACCGATCGAGAGCAACAATGTGACTATAGAATACTGAGTTTTCATGTATATGTTTGCCCGGACATTACCGGTGCTGCTGTTTCTTTCCGTCCTTTTCTCCCATTCGGCAAGTGATGCCTCCGGGTACCGCAATTTCGGTGTTTTCTATTCGCATTCAGATACAGAACACCTCACTTCCAGCGAAATCGCATGGTTGCAGGAAGCTGGTGTAACCTGGCTGATGGTCGAGGAGGTACTGTCGGATTCGACCCGCAACGAGATTCGTGATGCAGGGTTTTCCCTTTACGTAATGGTTCCGGAATTTTATCCTGTACCATACCGGCTAACCGCTGCTTCTTTCCAATATGCCGAACGGGCTAATGCCATCCTCCGAAATTACCGGCATGATCCAGCAGTGATGGGGTTCGGTCTTTTTGCCTACGGGAAGTGGCAGCAACCCGTACTAATCAGCCGTCTTCAGCAGCTCGCCGATCCGTATATTAACGAGCAGGTGCTATTTACACTGGATCCCCGGCCGATTTCCGGCGATGATCTTCAGCCGTTTGACGGAACAGTCATGCTGACACGTGATGCCGGTCAACTGGCATATCAGTTGGCACAGGATCCCGGCCTATCCGGTATTTTGTACGCACCAGTAAAACGACGCGTTTCTGTTCGGGATTTTCAAATTGTGATGCAGCTGCTGGATGAGCATCGCGACCTTCCGGTTTTCTTTCCTCGCAACTGGTTTATTTGGAACTCCATCGGGGATGTTTCGCACGAGTCAAATCTGGCACAAATTACCGGTTTTTACTATCGCGTATCTGATGCACGAGTCGCCAATCCGGCTCCGGATTCCCGGGACAATGACTTTGACCTCTCCATCGTATTTCTCCTGGCCATTTGGGGATTTTTTGCAGCTGTTTACCGTTTAAATCCGGTCTATCGGAATTCCATCGAACGATTTTTTCTCAATTACAACTTCTTTGTAAATGACGTACTTATGCGGAGAATTCGGCTGTCCGTCGAATCGATTATCACTTTTGTCCTTTCTGCCTTCTTGTCGGGTCTCATAGCCTATGCCATTGCCGAGATATATCTCGATTCTGTATCCCGCGAGGCGCTGCTTTATCATTTACGGTTTGTTCCCGCCGGGTGGACCCATCCCATGATATTCTTCTTTATCTTTTTTATACTGGCGGCCTTCATCAACGCCTTCCAAATCGCCTGGTTGCGACTGGCCAACCGACAACATGCCCAGACCTATCAGGTCGCCACATTCATCCTCTGGCCGCAATACCTTAATCTCCTCTTTGTGTCAATCGGTGTAATTCTCCTTCGCTCTTTTCCATCGGAGTACATCGTAGCCATCATGATTTTTCTCTACTGGACAATCACTCTGGTCAGTTTTTTTGCCGCTGCTTACAATATGCGGCGAATTCATCCGACTTCCCCTCTGTACATGGCACTGACCTATGTGCTTTTTATTCTGGTGTCAACTTCCGTTCTATCATGGCTGGTATACAGACTGGATTTCATTTCTGCCTGGAGCCTCGCTAATTCACTGGCTTCCTTTTAGCTTCCGCTTCTATGTAACTCCGCTGCTGATTGAATTCGTGACCGGTTGTATAAAATCAGGCAACCGGAAGTGTCGGGGTCATGAGTATTTCCCGCCGATATATCAGAGATTACGGACCCGGATGTTTTAACTGTTTAAAATGTATTAATTCATTTGGTCAGGTCGGGCATCCATGATTTTATTCGTATGTATGTGTGTCAAAAGATTTGCCATGGATGTTTCTTATGCATGTTTTTTATTGAAAATTTCGCTGTTTTTCTATTACGCTAATAGCTGGTAAGTATAACTGTCCAAAATGGTAACAAATCAACCTCCCATCTCTTTTCGCAGCCTTGCGACAGAGATACCGAGCTGATCACGATATTTGCTGACGGTCCTGCGCGCTATGGGAAAGCCTTTGCTTTTAAGCAATGCGGCGAGTGCATCATCACTGAAAGGGGTCGATTTATCCTCCCCGGCTACTATCTCCTGGAGTACATTCTTGATCTCTCTGTTGGAAACTGACTCACCCGAATCCGTCTCCAATCCCTCAGTAAAAAAATACTTCAGTTCAAAAACTCCAAACGGGGTCTGTACATATTTTCCGTTGACGACCCGTGACACCGTCGAAATATCCATATGGATTCGTTCAGCGACATCTTTCAGAATCATGGGCCGCAACCCTTTACCCGTCTTGAAAAAATCCTCTTGCAGTGCAACTATGGTCTTCATGGTCTCCAACAGGGTTTGCTGACGCTGACGGATGTTTTCGATAAACCAGCGGGCTGATTCCATTTTCTCGCGAATGAACTTTCTGGCTTCCTGGCTATCGTCTGCGTGATCGGATTTGCCAATGCTCTTACCTTTGCGGTCGCTTTCCAGTGCATCCCACATCTCTTTATAACGATGCGAAATCCTGACATTCGACCGGTTGCGTTCATTGAGACGGATCACAAAATCGCCTTGTTCCGACCCGGCATCATCACCAGATTCTTCGTAAAAAACCTCAAAATCCGGTACGATAAAATGATTCGGATTTAGATACACGTCTGCATCGCCCGGTTTTGGATCCAGCATCAGGATAAGTTGTTGGGCTTTTCGCAGCTGTTCTTTCGTGATGTTGAGTTTTTTGAGAATTTTATCGTAGTGCTTGTTCTCGAACTGAGGCCAGGCTTTATCCAGTATTTCGATGGCAAGATTTCGATTGGGGTCGTTTAAATCCAGCACCTCCAGCTGTATCAACAGACATTCTCTGAGGTTTCGTGCTGCTATACCGGGCGGATCCAGCCGCTGAATCTGATGAAGCACCTCTTCGGCTTCGTCATTTGAAACAATGACGCCGTCGTTGAAGGCTACCGCATCGATAATTGTACTCAGGTCCCGTCGCAGATATCCGTCGGCGTCGATCGATCCGATTATCTGGTCGGCCAGCTTCTTTTGACTTTCTTCCAGGTCCAGAAGCGCCGTCTGATGCTCTAACAGCTCGACCAGGCTACTTATATATGGTTTTGGAAGGTCCTGCCAATCTTCTCTGTCGTCTCTTCTATAGGATGGTGAATATTCATCGGCGTCGTCATGAAAATAGGCTTCCCAGTCGATATCATTCATATCGTCAACCGATGATTCTTCCTCAGATGAAGAATCGCTGTCAGCGGAATCCGTTGTTTCGGAAGTATCACTGGTCTCCGCCCCATCCACTTCAAGTTCTTCTCCCTCATCCGGCTCCAGAATCGGATTGGATTCGATCTCCTGCTTTATCCGTTGTTCAAGCATCAGCGTGGGCAGTTGCAGCAATTTGATGTACTGGATCTGTTGGGGGGATAGCCGCTGCTGAAGCGACTGCTTCTGCTGTTGTCCGAATGATTGCGAGAGTGCCATCATACCGTCACCCCTTTTTTGGCACGTACTTCTTCACACGCCTCATGGAATTCGCGATACCAGACATCACCATAAGCCCTGATGAAAGCGTCTTTCAGGAAGGCCGACAGATAAATTCCGGTTCCGGCTCCATTTTCACAGGCCGGACTGCACAGGGATGGCACATATTCCAGATTGAGATACTCCATACTTCCTACTTTCATAATACGAACCGGAAACAGGTGGCAACTCAGAGGTTTAATCCAGTCGAACCGACCCTCTTCCCAAGCTTTCTGAATTCCACAGATTGCCACATCATGTTCATCATATGTGACGAACACACACTCCGCGCCGTCAGTGCAGTTCAGTTCCGGCGCCCGATAGTGATTTCGTACCAGTCCCTCGGCTTTCACAACTTCTCTTGCACGGGGACGCATCTCGTCGCGCAGTCGGTTCCAGGCTTTATTCAAAACCGGAATCTCCCGGGCTGTCACCGGAGCTCCTGCATCCCCAATCACACAGCATCCCCCTTTGCACCGGGCGAGGTCGCATTCAAATTGAAAAGTGGCAATGTCATTGGATATTACGGTATGCTGAACCTGAAACATGAAAATATGTTAAGAAATTGAATCTTTTTAATTGCTATGCTGCAGATCAAAAATACGCAAATTACGTATCACCTCATTACGACTTGAGTGTAAATTTTTTCCCCGGTTTTTGGATGATGACATCGGCCAGTTCAAGTTTCAGTAGTACTGGCAGCAGGTTTTCAGCCCGCATCTGCAACTTTTGTGACAGCCTGTCGGCATGGATGGGACTTTTCGACAGCAACCGGCATATCCGCTTTTCCAGATTGCTCAGGTCTTTTGTATTTGATTTTTCGACCGGTCCGGAGGTTCGCAACCGGATCGGAGTTTGTCCGTCTTCGGCGTAACGCTCACCGGATACATTCGTTGCCCCCCTGCGTGGTATTTCGGTATATGGGAATTCAACCAGGATGTCATCCACACAGGTTACCAGTTTGCCTCCCGAATTCTTAATCAGATCATTGGAACCGGTCCCCTTTTTGTTGCTGATGGCATGCGGCACAATAAAAACTTCCCTGTTTTGATCGAGAGCCTTGCCGGCCGTAATTCTGCTACCACCCGCCATTCCCGTTTCTGTCACCAGTACGCCCAGTGACATACCGCTTACAACCCGGTTTCGTATCGGGAAATTATGCGCCTCGGGACGGGTTCCTGGTGGAAATTCACTGATAATCGCACCTCCTTGCTGCAACATGCGTTGTGCCAGCCGGAAATTGCCGGTCGGATAGATTCGGTCGATCCCGCAACCAAGCACAGCTACTGTGCAGCCGTTCTCTTCCAGTATGACGCGATGGGCGATCGTATCCACTCCGTGAGCAAGACCACTTACTATGGCCAGATCCGTTGTTGCAATCAACTCACGCGTCAATTTGATGGTTGCTTCTCTTCCTTCAACCGATGGCCTCCGTGTACCGACAATTGCAAGAAAACACCGTTTCAGAACGGCCGGGTCACCCCTCACCCAAAGCAGGGCAGGTGGATCATGGATCTGTTTCAATCGACAGGGGTATGTGTCGTCAAACAGAGTCAGCAGCGTCACCTCGTGCTTTTCGGCCATACTCATAAGTTGATCTACTCTACCCCAATCCTGAAATGAACGAATCGACCGGGCAACAGAAGCACCAATCTTTCTCACCCGCACCAGATCCGGCAAATCACGCGAGAATAGCGACATCGGTGACTCAAAATGTTCAAATAAGTTTTTTATCCGGTTGGCGCCAATCTCCGGGATCAGTGACAGGGCAAGGCTGGCTCGTATATAGTCATCTCTCTTTGTGTTCGTCTGCATGTAATATCTCCCAAACGCGTTCTTTCAACGTCTCTAACTGAAAGCCCGAAACAGCCGATACTTGTACAAGCGGGTCATCTAGTGTTAGTTCCTGATCCATTTTGTGGTCCTGAAACAGATCCATATGGGTCACCACCACCAGTCGGGGCTTGTCGAGCAGATCCTTGCGATAAGCACCCAGCTCACCGCAAAGGATTCGATACTCTTCTTCAAAATCGCTCATTCCATTGATGACAAACAATAATATTTTATTTCGCTCGATATGACGCAGAAACTGGAGGCCAAGGCCTTTGCCCTCATGGGCATCTTCTATGATTCCCGGAATATCAGCCATGACAAAACTGCGATGATCTGGCATCTGTACCACCCCGAGGTTGGGTTCCAGTGTGGTGAAGGGGTAGTCGGCTATTTTAGGCCGGGCGGCTGACAACGAAGCGAGCAGTGTACTTTTGCCAGCATTTGGAAAGCCCACGAGTCCGACTTCGGCAATGAGTTTGAGTTCGATCTCCACCACTATCTCTTCACCCGGCATCCCCGGCTGAGAGTACTGTGGGGTCTGGTTGGTCGCAGTTTTAAAATGGGTGTTGCCAAGCCCCCCTTTCCCTCCTTTGGCAATGACCAGCCGCTCACCCTGCTCTACCACCTCACCAAGAAAACGGCGAGATTCGTGTTCGTAGGCGACCGTTCCGAGTGGCACCCGAAGTATAACATCTTCACCCCGTTTGCCGGTTTTCTGCGAGGAACCGCCGGGCTGTCCTTTATAAGCTTTCAAATATTTTTTATACCGGAGATCCAGCAAAGTGTTCATATGAGCATCCCCTTCCAGAACGATACTGCCACCAGCACCGCCGTCTCCGCCGTCGGGTCCCCCTTTAGGCACATATTTCTCTCTTCGGAAATGGACCATTCCAGCCCCCCCATCACCGGCTTTCAGATACAGCTTAGCATAATCGGCAAATCTCATTATATAATATCCTGCAATTTGTTTTTTGACATCTTCTTGAGATGGACTATTTGTTACTGAATGTTGCTGATGGTTTTTCAAATGTCATACCATTCTTCCAGCGGAAAAGCCATCATCCATATAACATTGAATTACATTAAATCTAAAGTTACGCAAAGGTGCAGAACCAATCTGTGTTAAAAGATTCCATTTTGATTGATCATCCATCGATGGCGACAGCCATTGACACTATGTAAAGTTTGGGTCATATGATCTTATTTAAGGAGCATCATTGCCTTCGATTGTTCAAAATTTCCTGCCTGAATACGGTACACACACTTTCCGCTCGAAAGATGTGCAGCGTCAAATCTGACGGTATACATCCAGATGATTGGTGTTCGTTGACAAGAACACCTCTGTTCATTTGCCGAAAACTCTCTCCGTGGCCGGTATCACCGCCTGTGCCAAAACTCAGGGGTTCATCAATATCGGCAGACATGGTTTCAAAGAGATAACTTTTGGAATCATTGCCGAAACGGAACCGGTATATCGTTCCCGGATCCAGACCGGTAATTTCAACTTGCTGTAACATCCGATCCGAGTGGGGGAATTCATGTGCAGCTCCCTGAGCTTCACTCCAGGCTCTCCCAGGACTGTACGTTTTAAGTCATTTATTATACGTTATTTGTCGTTTAATTGCCAGCCTTCAGGTTCGTTCCTGGAAAAAAGGTGCACCACACCACAAACCGAAGAAAAATGGTCAATATGCATCGCGCACACAACCGGTGCATAATACGCATCCAGTCTTCGGCACATAATTTATTCACTTGGAGCTATCATAATGATATTTATTAGTAAAACAATTACTAAATTACTATCAGTTAACTTCCCTGTATAACCCTTTAAATTCAGAACCATGATCGATCGCAGAGATTTTCTAAAAAAAATGGCCGGACTCACAACCGGCATGATGATGCCTTATAAAGCATTTTCCGGTAAGAAATCACATGTTTCGGATAAATGGGGTGATTTACTTCCTCTAAGGAAGTTGGGAAATACCGGAGAGTCGACCACCATGCTCGGTCTGGGGGGTAATCATATCGGTGGCAGTATGGATGATAAGGAAGCGCAACGGACCATCGAAGCAGCGATCCAGGGAGGTATACGCTTTTTTGATACGGCAGAATCCTATCAAAGAGGTGAAGCAGAACACAGATTTGGCAAATATCTGGTGCCCAAGTATCGAGACGAATCCTTTATTATGACCAAGACGAGAGCCACAGATGCACAAACCGCACGACAACATCTCGAAAACTCTCTCAGACGAATGAATCTGGATTATATTGACATGTGGCAGGTGCATGCAGTGCGAACTACTGAAGATATTGACAACCGAATTAATAATGGAGTGCTGGATGTTTTTGAAGAAGCATTGGATTCGGGAAAAGTGCGGTATATTGGTTTTACCGGACACGATGATGCTGATACATTCGTCCGGCTGCTGGATCAAAAGAATATTTTTCATGCCGTTCAGATGCCGGTAAATCCAGTGGATGCTGCCGCTGCAAACAGTTTCATCAATAAAGTCATGCCCGTACTTGTAGAACGTAACATGAGTATTCTCGCAATGAAAACACTTGCAAACGGTCGTTTTTTTGAAAGGAAAGAACGTGCAGGCTGGACAACTGACAATCCGGTCGTTCCAAATCACATCAGCGTCAGGGATATCTTCAATTACGTATGGTCCCTGCCTGTTAGTGTTCTGATAACTGGTCCGGATAATGCCGAAATGCTGATTGAAAAAATTGACCTGGCACGTGATTTCATTTCAATAAGTGAACAGGATCGCCAGAGGATTGTATCCCGGGTACAATCATATGCTGACAGCAACGTCGAATTCTACAAAAGTTGAAATTTTTGGTAATAGTTCAGTTCCATCAATCCGAAAATTCATAAATATCCATATCTTCCACCATAATCATCATTTCCAACAGAACCATATCCGGATTAATGATGTCAGGATTACGATCGCTGGCCATTTCCCAGTACCTTTCCGCTTCGGACCGCTGTCTATTTATGTACAACAGCAATCCATTTAAAAGCAGACCAATATCGGTTTCTAACAAACCGGGTGACTCCACAACCAAATATGATGCATCTTTAAAATTCAAGCTGTAAAACGCCATCTGAGCTTCGTCATAAAGCCGGATAGCATCGCCAGCTTTCTCTGTCAACAACCTCTCCATCTCCAAATTCTCTTCATCTTCCGAAATCTCGTCCTGTTCGTCGATACAGGGCCGAAGCACAAAATTGAGTCTCTCCGGGAAATCTCCTTCAGGAAGGGCACGTACTTCGAACTTTCGCACTGCCGTAATACCATCCCGTCGACCACTCCGCTCATATAAAAACGGGATGTCATCATGAATTCCGGTGAGATATTCACCACCGGCACGGGCGGTCAGCCAGCGGAGTCCGCTTGTGTTGTAATTGCATGTCGTTTGCGACCAGGAACCAAACATGTTGCCTCGGAGATCGCCGCCAAGCACATCGGTTCCGATGCTGGCGGCGTTCGAGTCGTTCCACTTTCACTTACTTGCTCGTACAATGGAAGAAAACTTACAGACAATGATTTCACTTACGCGGTATAATACTCCTCACCCGTCAATTACCAGCAAAACCATGATTCAGAATCTTCAGTAACCGGGCCAGCCTGTTCCTCATTTTGTTGCGAGGCACTATAAAATCAAGAAACCCGTGGTCCAGCAGATATTCGGATGTCTGAAACCCTTCGGGCAAGTCACGTCCGATCGTCTGGCGAATCACACGGGGCCCCGCAAAACCGATCAGGGCACCGGGTTCGGCAACATTGAAATCACCCAGCATCGCAAAACTGGCCGTTACCCCGCCGGTGGTCGGATTCGTCATCACCGATATATACGGCACTTTCGCCTCGTGCAATAGTGCCAACTTGGCCGATGTCTTGGCCATCTGCATCAGACTCAGTACGCTCTCCATCATTCTGGCTCCACCGGATTGTGATATGATGATAAGTGGATATTTATTATCACGGGCAGCGTCTATCGCCATACTTATTCGCTCACCGACAACGGAGCCCATACTCCCTCCGATAAATCGAAAGTCCATACAGGCCAAAACGATATCCAGGCCTCGCATTTTTCCGGTACCGACCCGGACAGCATCGCTCAGTCCGGTTTCATTCTGGGTATCTTTCAGGCGTTCATCGTACTTCTTGCGGTCCCGGAACGAAAGCGGATCGACCGGAAGAATATGTGCTCCGATCTCTTTGAACTCTCCTTCATCAAACAGCAGAGAGAAATAGTCCTCACTGCCAATCGGGAAGTGGTAACCACTCAGGGGATCCACCCAGCAGTTATCCTCCAGTTCGCGGCGATGGATCGTCTCGCCCGTAGTCGGTACTTTCACCCAGATTCCTTC
>SLQC01000054.1 GCA_007131625.1 Balneolales bacterium
CCCGGTTGCTGATATCTCTTTATCAATGAATACGTAATCTTAATTCCGTAACTTAAATTTGCTTTCTTTCAATAACGTTATGTTTTTCAATAACTTAGGATTTTTTATATTTTTAACCAACTTGTGTTTGATGATAAAAGCCCCGATGATTACTTGCGGATTCTTGGCCCTGGCACCGATTTTTTGCCCGAATTTACAAGTATAGATGCCAACCAATTCATCCCGTGACAGAAGAGACGCCAGTTGAATCCCATGACAAAAGAGACGCCAGTTGAATCCAACGGTTCTTGGGATTGAGCTTGAGTTGATAAAGTGAGGAAAAAGCCTCAAATTTAGTTTGGTACCGAGAGGTATATATGTATCATATGCAAGGAGTTTCTCATAATATTCTAAATACTCTTCATTATTCCAACAATATATTGCACTTATTTTATTGTATTTCAATTACTTATCCTGTTACTGGGGAAGATCTTTTTAGAGTATCATTCAATTCTTTAAAAAATTAAATAATTCCGGGTAGTTACTGAAATCTCCGGATAACTTCAATCAAATAATATTTCAATGAAACAGAAAAAAAAACTCATTAAAAGTGCAGAACTCATTATTGGAGTTGTGCTCCTGATTTCTATTATTGGATTGGTTTCTATCAATGAAGCGGAGCAAGGGAATATAAAACAGGTCGAAGGCCTTTTCTATCTTGATCATGCTCCGGTACGCATTGAGATCGAGGATGGAAAAATCTCGCGTTTTACAAGAATCGAAGAATTGTCAAATGATAGCGAGCACTTTTACATTGGTCCCGGCTTGATTGACAGTCAGGTAAACGGATACATGGGTGTGTCATTTGTAGACATGGGTGGGGAACTTACCTATGAAGGGGTAAAAAAAATAAGCGAGGCATTTTGGAAAGTCGGCACTACCTCATTTTTCCCTACTTTAACTACAAACGATCAAGCCATATACATTAAGAATTTTGCTTTATTGGCACAGGCAATGAAAAATCCCGGGTTGCGGGGTTCCATTGCAGGCCTCCATCTGGAGGGACCATATATTTCTCCGGTTGACGGGTTCCGGGGAGCACATCCATTAAAGTACGTCCGGAAGCCCGACTGGGATGAATTTATGGACATGTATGATGCATCGGAAAAAAATATCAGAGTTGTCACCGTTGCTCCCGAAATTGAAGGTGCGATGGATTTTATTTCGAAATCCAGGGACATGGGGATAGCAGTTGGACTAGGTCATCACAATGGCAATAGTCAGCAAATTACGGAAGCGATCGACAGAGGTGCGCAAGTTTCCACTCATCTGGGAAACGGTATGGCCAATATGATTAACCGCCATGCAAATCCATTATGGCCTCAGTTATCCGATGACCGACTGATGATCAGTATTATTGCAGATGGTTTTCATCTTCGCCCCGAACAGATCCGTGTATTTCACAAATCCAAAGGTTCTGATAAAACAATCCTCATCTCTGACGTCAGCGCTTTGGGTGGACTGCCCCCGGGTTACTATTTGAATGTGATTGGGGATACCCTGGAAGTTACTCCGGATGGAGCTGTAGTGTATCCGGAACTGGAGGTTTTAGCCGGTTCAGCTTCGCCACTAATAAAGGGAATAGGGCATGTCATGAAAGTAACAGGATGCAGTCTGGGAGAAGCTATTCACATGGCGACCCGGAATCCTGCCAATCTTTATGGTCTCGATGACAGAGGAGTAATCAGGCCCGGCATGAGAGCTGATTTAATTCTTTTTACTATGGATGATTTTGAAATGGATATTAAAGAAACCATCGTAGGTGGAGAGACTGTGTACGAAAAATCAAATTAAGATTTTATCAAATAGCATTCGGCGATTATAGGCATGCGTCAAAGGGTTCTCATGCTGATATAATCGTTTTATAATTCAGACGTATCCAGCAAGACAAGCCGGGGCGTTTCCGCCATGTTGAAATAGCCAGAAATAGAACGAATCGTAATCAGGTTGTATAGACCGAGTTGAAAAGCACATAATCGGTTGTCAAATCACTACCCCATGCGACGGCCTCGGTGTCACCGTCACACATATCCAGCTTTACATTGATGTGCGACTCCCGTAATAGCTTCTTCATAAAATTCCGGTCATACTTAAGCGGTTGACCCTTTTCAAGTACTTTGATTCGCTCTTTATCATTTCCGAGGTAGAGATCGATTGTAGAATAATCAAACGGCACCCCGGCATTCCCGGCTGCAGAGACGATGCGTCCCCAGTTGGGGTCACGGCCGAACATAGCCGTCTTGACCAGATTGGAGCTGGATATACTCCGGATGATTTTTCGGGCGATGGCTTTGTCCGGGGCGTTTTCTATCCGGTATTCCACAAATTTGGATGATCCTTCACCGTCAGATACGATCAGCTTGGCAAGGTGCTGCATCATTTCATGCAGATTGTTGCGGAAAACTTTGTAGTCGGCACCAGATGCCTTTGTCAACCGTTCATTCTCCGCTTTGCCATTTGCAAGTACGACCACCGTATCATTGGTCGAGGTATCACCATCAACCGTGATCATATTAAAGGTATCATCTACCACTTCGCTGACCACTTTCTGCAACAATTCGGGTTCGATATTGACATCGGTTACAACGAAACTGAGCATGGTCGCCATATTGGGATGGATCATTCCGGAACCTTTCGCAATTCCGGCCAGATTCACCTCCCGGCCGTCCACCGCAAACTCAAGAAAACCCTCTTTTGCAAACGTATCGGTTGTAAGAATGGCATTGGCAGCAAAGGACCCTGCCGAGGAACGGTTGCTCAGTTTGGGGACATTATCCTTGATACCTTTGACGATTTCCTCGGTTGGGAACGGTTCCCCGATCACACCGGTCGACGCAACCAGTACAAGCTCCTCCTTAATGCCCAATACTTCGGCCGTTGTTTTGGCCATCGCCCTGGCGCCTTCGTAGCCCTGTTTTCCGGTACAGGCGTTGGCGTTGCCGGCATTGACTACAATCGCCTGGGCCATGCCACTCTTGAGGTGTTCCCTTGAGACCTTGATCGGTTCGGCAACAACTTTGTTTTGTGTAAAAACGGCGGCTGCACTGGCCGGCACATCGGAATAGATAAGTGCAAGGTCACGGCGTAATGACTTTACTCCGGTATGGGCTCCCCAACAGAAAAAACCTCTTACATTGGTAATATTTTTAATCATGGAATCAAACACATTTTAATTCGGCACTAAATCGCCGGTTTTTGATAATTTCATTTTTATAAACAGATCGCATCAGGGATTAACGGGGACATGGCCAAGCCCAGCTGTTTCTTCAAATCCGAGCAACACATTCATATTCTGCACCGCGAGTCCCGCCGCACCTTTGACCAGATTGTCGATAGCACTGATGACCATCACATTGCCGGTTCGCTCGTCGAAGTCGACATAGATATTGCAATAGTTGCTCGCCCGTACATCCTTGATTGCCGGTGGCTGTTTACACATACGAACAAACGGTTTATCCCGGTAAAAATCATGAAAAATTTCACGAAACCGGTTTGCATACGTTTTTTCGATACCCGAATTCTTTGCATCAAAACTCTGATCATCTGCAGATAGTGTGTGTGGTTCTCTCTTTTCCGAATTTCGGGCAAAATCATCAGCCGGACGGGCATATACAGTGGTAAGTATACCCCGGTCGACCGGCAGCAGGTGCGGAGTAAACTGAATCGGGGACAGTTCACCTCCCAACTTCTCCAGAATACTTTGAATTTCAATGGTATGACGATGCTTCATCAAGCCATACGCCTTGAAGTTGTCGTTTACATTGGAAAACATATTGACTGCGGATGGTTTGATTCCAGCACCGGTCACTCCCGTTTTGGAATCAATGATGATTCCATTTTTTTCGATAGCGTTTCCGGCAACCAGCGGAGCCAGCGACAGAATAGCTCCGGTCGGGAAACAGCCCGGGTTGGCAACCAATCGGGCGTTTCTGATCTCATCCGCAAATAATTCCGGCAATCCGTAAACAGCACCGTCGAACCCGGCGGCATAGCTGTGCTCTTTTTGATACCACTCACGATACACCTCCGGTGAATTGAGCCGAAAATCGCCGGAAAAATCGACTATGCGAAAATCCCGGCCGGCAAACCGTTTTACATACTCCATGGAAATGCCGTGTGGCAATGCCAGAAAAACCAGATCAAGATCGGTTTCGTCAACCCGGTCTGCCGTGAAAAGTGTATCATCCACAATCCCCTGAAAAAATGGATGAATGTCGGAAAATTTCTTCCCCGCATGGGATTCGGAAGTAATCAGGCTGACTTCCACTTCCGGATGGTGCGTTAAAATGCGTACAATTTCAGACCCGGTATAACCAGTCGCTCCGATGACACCTGTTTTTTTTCGACTCATAATCTTAAGGATATATGGTGGTACCGACAGACTCGCGTTTGCCGACTGCAATCAATTGATCCGGATCGGTACCGTTCAGGATGACCGCTGATTTTGCACTGTTATTGAGAGCGATTTCGCATGACTCAATTTTGGGGATCATGCCACCCTGAATGATCTCACTCTCTTTCAGTTTTATGATATCGGAAAGAGTGAGCCTGGGAATAAGAGTGGCCGGATTGTCTTTATCCTCCAAAAGTCCGTCGACGTCAGTCAGGACAATGAGCTTCTCGGCTTTCAGGGCACCGGCAATATGCCCTGCAAACATATCGGCATTAACGTTTAATTCGTTACTGTGGACATCAGCGGCCAGACAGGCAAGCACTGGAATGTAATCATTCTCCAGCAACAGGTGAAGCAGCCGCGTATTGATGCTCACAACATTACCGACCTGCCCCAGATCATACTCTTCGATATGGCCGTCAACCACTTTTTTGTGCATTCGTTTAACTGAAGTAGCTATTTTGCCATCTTTGCCGGAAAGTCCGACCGCATTGTAGCCCAACTGATTGATCAACTTCACAAGCGCACCGTTAACCTGGCCTTTCAGTACTTTTTCCACATGTTCAAGCGCCTCCGGTGTGGTAACGCGGTGTCCGTCAATGAATTCCGATTGAATGCCGGCATCAGTCAGCGCCTGTTTGATGAATGGTCCGCCCCCGTGCACGATGACGACTTTGTAGCCATAATTCTGAAGTTGACAGATGTTTTCTATAACCTTCTGTCTGAGTATATCTTCCGTCATCGCATTTCCACCGTATTTTACAACGATAATGGGTTTGTGCGGCTGCATGGTTTCCAAAAATTACCTGTAATAAAAAATGTATTCTCACGAACGATATTCACAAAATCGTCCAGAGAGATGCAATATAAGTGATTTTCCATTCGATATCGAGTCCGAATCCCTTGTCATAGACGGGAAAACGGATTCTTTCAAACTTTTCGAAGTGAAATGGGAGATCAGTGTTCCCCCAGTTCCGATACCACTTTATTGAGCTCCCATTCTGCCGAATGCGACTTAATGACTTAATTGACCATGTCATCATAAACGGAATTACATTCAAACGCGATGCGGTTTTATAGGATACGAGTTACCCGGTTCCGGAGAACTATTTCTACCATTCTGTGTGTCCGATGCAACAGCCAGGCAGCTGCAAGTGCGAAAACTACCGTTGATATTCCCGTAAACCGGTGATAGTTTAATGTCGATTCCGGATAATTACCGCCGTAGGCAAGCAACAAACCGACGAATGCGGCCACCAATGAGGTAACCGCACAAATAGCTGCCATACCCACTATTCCGAAAGGTTGTCTAATATCAATTTTTATGACTTCTGTTTCCACTAATTCAATAAAATATCACTGCATTTGAATGCAGTAACTGATGAAGGTGTTATAGCGGAAGAAGTTGTATCATATAAAAAGTCATGGCACTATTAACCAAACGAGGATAACCAATGGGCACACTCACAGGAAAACGTATTTTGATGTTTGTCGATCATGTGTATGAGGATCTGGAACTCTGGTACCCCAATCTCCGCCTGATTGAAGAGGGTGCCGAAGTGGTAATAGCCGGACCCGAAGAGGGGATTATTTATACTGGCAAACACGGATACCCCTGTCGTTCTGACGCGGCGCTCAACGATATGGTTGCCGATGACTTTGATGCCCTGGTAATTCCCGGGGGATTCGCCCCCGATAAATTGCGCCGTGATCCCAAAGTACTTGAACTCACCAGGGAAATCCATGAATCGGGAAAGCTTCTGGCCCATATTTGTCACGCCGGATGGATCCCTATTTCGGCCGGGGTGATTGATGGTTTCCGGTGTACCTCGACACCCGGCATTAAAGACGATCTGATCAACGCCGGCGGAGAGTGGGTCGACGAGGAGGTGGTGGTCGACCGAAATCAAATCAGCAGTCGCAACCCAAACGATTTGCCAGCGTTTTGCCGGGAGATCATCAAAGCGTTGATTTAAGCAATCGGCTGTGGATTGCTTAAATCAATGGTTACCTCGAATCGCAAATGCCTCCACCAGGTTGAGCCGGTAATAATTTCCCGGGTGGTTTCAATCACTCCCGATCCTCAATGCTGAAATTGTTGTTATCCCATATGCCACAGCGGCAATTCCCATGACAATCCCGAATCCGGCATCCAGTGCGATGAGAGTTGCAAGCGCCGTCGCCGAAACAGAGAGGCAGCTGTCCACTCCGCACGCCCAGGGGATTTGTGATTCGTTGGTTCCGGAGAGTCGCCGAAGTCCAAGCGGAAACATCATCCCCATGAAGAACGCTGGAGGAGCCAGCAGAATCGACACAAAAAGGGCCTTTGCGATAAGCGGCCACGACATGCTCAATCCAAGCACGGGCATGAGGCCGATCGTATAGAGCACAATAAGCAGAACAATAGTCATCCCGATTCTGACAATATCCATGCGCCGGCCAGACAGCAGTCCCGAGTAGTAACTGCCCGTTCCGGAGAAAATCAACAGTGCTGCCAGTACGGCCGCTGTGGCGTAAACCGGATGACCGAGATAGAGCACCAGTTTTTGAATCAGCACCATTTCAAAGAACATGAATCCGGTGCCGACTCCGAAGAAGTACAGAAAGGTCCAGCGCCGCCGGGTTCCTTTCCACCCCACCCGAAAGAGCGGAAGCACGATCAGCACAATGGAGACGAGCACAATCTGGATCAGCGTCACGGCAGCCAGGACAAAACCGAGCTCCATATAGGGAAGCTGGTCGTCGGAGTAGATTTCGCGCAGTTCCGGGATGCTGCTCCATGTCATGAAATGGGAGAAAAACGGGCGGTTGTCGGTCGCAGGGCGCACATCGAAGGTGTAGCCGTCCAAAAACGACTCGACCGATCCGTACATGAGCGTATCCACGAACTCAAACATATCGGGCTCCTCAACCCGGTTATAGCGGTCGCGTTCTTCCGGTGCCAGATCGGCCAGAATGAGCGGATCAAATGACAGTTTTCGGGAAAATTCGCGGATTTTGCTGCGCTCGTCTTCTGTAAATGGTGATTTGCTCATCACAAATGTGATGGTCCCCCAACTGCGGATAGCGGCGATATGGTCTCCTGTTTCCGTTAATCCTGCATCGTCAAGAAGCATGCGCCAGGTGGCCAACAGTTTAAGGGGCGGTCGCACCGGATGGTCGACCCAGGATGTAACCGTAATCATGCCGTGGTCATCGAGCACATTCCACATCTCCTGAAACGCCTCAAGAGTGAGATGATATTGTTCCTGCAGTGCATGCACACCGGATGTGCCGCCGAATGCTCCAAGTACCGGGGCGACGATCAAATCTTTGCGGATGCCAGGTTTCCCGGCAAAGAACGACCGCACATGATTGCCATACAGTGTCACGGCGGGGTCCTGGTAGAGTGAATCGATCCACTCCGGCTCATGGTACGTCAGCAGTCGGTTCACCTGCCGATGCGGTTCCACGGCAGTGATGTGACTGGCCTCATGATAGAGCGCATGCGAGACATCATTCCCTGTGGCGGCGTTGAGTACGAGCACTCGTTCCGTCTCACGAATGGCATAGGGAAGTCCCCTTGTGGTATAGTCCAAAATGTGTTCATCGTCCGGATCAAAACGACCTAAAAGCGTTCCGAAATATTCACCGTTATTGTACAGGCCATCCCGAACCGGTGGCTCACCGCGGTATTGGAGACTAAGAGCGGGAGCAAATCGCAGTGCCGGAGCTCTGACAACATCGAGCTGACCGTACGGACTCGACGATCGGTAAACCGTTTCAGCGTCAGGCAGTTGCAGCGATGCATGAATATCCTTGTATTCGGATGGTTCTGGCAGCACCGGCAGCAGGAATCCGGAAAGGGCTACAACTAAAGCCACTGCGAATACCGGCAGAAAAAGAGTTTTTCCGATGGTTCCTGAAGCATGTCTCTGCGAGTGCGATGATACCTTCCCGGATGAAAATTGTGAAAGAATGGCTTGGCGGTTCTGACGAATAATCCACCCGCCGAAAAGAGGCAGCAGTGAGAAAAGCGGCGTCAGCAGGACAAGCGGCATCATCCAGAAAAATCCAATCACCGTCAGTGCGCCGATACCCGATCCGGCCATATTGTAAAAATAGAGGCGGCCGATCTGTCCGACCTCATGGTAAAAAGCCAGTGTGATCGCAAGTCCACCGAAAAAAAACGGCAGACAATAGACCAGATAGGAGAAGAGCATGAGTCCGATCTGTGCACGATCAAAAAAAAGCAGAAAGACATCGAAATCACCAAAAACACCAACAAGCCATGTCGATGAGGCCATACTGAGACTGCACAGGAGCAGAATTAGCGGATAAACGGTGTCGAAGGCGGCTTTCATCTGTTCGCGGAACAGCGCCAGAAACGTACCTGCGGCGCCAAATCCGAGCATCGCCATGGATATCACCATATAAGCGAAATAATGCCATTGGGTGATCGAAAGTATCTGCATGATCACCAATTGAAAGGCGATCAGGGCGGCCGACGTAATGCCGATAGAGAGTGGGATGCGCAGGAGATTGCGTTTATTATTCATCGGATTGGAATTCCGTTCATTTGCCGCAGAAGGGGATCCCTTCGCGACTCATTCACACCGGGGAGGCAATCGTATCCATAGCTAAAGATCATTACCATCATTGATCTTCAGCCCGGGTGAATGGCACAAAACGGACCGGTATCAGACTCCGGGTTACGGTTTCATCACCCTGCTTTTCCACCAGCATCAGATTCTGGGTACGGAACGCAGAGCCCACCGGAATAATCATACTGCCACCGTCTTTGAGTTGCTCCACCAGAGGCGGGGGAATGTGATCGGCAGCAGCGGTTACAACAATCGCATCAAAGGGTGCGTGTTCTTCCCATCCGTAATAACCGTCAGCCAGCTTCACCCGGACATTGTCGTATCCTGCATCCCGCAGGTTTCCTTCACCCCACTTTCCAAGTTCCTCGATGATTTCAATTGTATACACTTCGTCGGTGATCTCTGCCAGAACAGCAGCCTGATAACCCGAACCGGTCCCGATTTCCAGCACTTTCATACCCGGCTCAGGATTGATCAACTGCGTCATGTAGGCGACGATATATGGTTGTGAGATGGTCTGGCCATGTCCGATGGGCATAGGTCCGTCGTTATATGCCTGCCGCTGACGCGCCGTGGGCACAAACCGGTGTCTCGGGACATTCCGCATAGCCTCTATGGTTGCCGGATCATTGATTCCACGTGCCTTGATCTGTTGCTGCACCATCTGCTCTCGCAGGGATGCAAAGCGGTCTTCGTCGCGGACCTCGTCACCGGGACGGGCACTTACATATCTACTCATAAAAGGAGATGTAAGAAAGAGCAGAATAATAATAGCGGCCAAAATGCATCTCTCCGAAGAGAAACCTTTTTTATGATTGTTATAATGTGTCACACTTTTATAAATATTCATGGTGTAATATGCAATGTTTTGTGTTTCGGTAACCAAAACAAATAGTAATGTCATTACATTCAAACAGAATCAGGCATTTCCGGAATCTGGATCCACCATTAGTGGTACGTATAACGCCATTCATATAATGTCTTTATCATTATGCAAAAGTGCAATACCAGGTTTGAAGCACCAGGTGTCAATCAGGCGACCATCACATATTCAACCACCAGATTGTGCCATTCAGAACGGAGGCATAGACTACCCAGAGGGTATACGGAATCATGAGGTACCCTGCCACCGGAGTCACCCTATAAAAAAGCCGGGTGGTGATAACGATCAGCCCGAGCAACACCAGAATTTCCGCAAAAGCAACTCCGATAAGGTTCCATTCGAAAAAGAGGAACGACCACAAAATATTAAAAAGCAAATGAATTCCATAAATACTCAGTGCGATATTGCGGACAGGACGCCGGTTCAGAAGCATGCTTTCATAGGAAACGCCATCGCTGCTGAAGGCCCTCCTGCCGATTCTCGGGCTGCGCCAAACCAGCCACGCCGCTATGCCCATCAGCAGATACAGAATTGGCCAGACCACCGGAAATACCCAGTCGGGTGGTGTGAAATCCGGTTTCTCAATCGTCCGGTACCAGACATCGATATTCGGGCGAGTCGCCAGCGAACCGATTAATCCGGCCGATTGCGCCACTGCCACGCTTACAATTAAAACCAGAAAACTATAGACTTTGTTCTTCATGGAAACTATGGACTCTGTTCTTCATATCGTATCTTTGTACCGTTTGATTTTCAGGATGAATCAGCTGCGGCAGATATGTTTCCGCCGAATTCAGACACATTGCCCGAACGCCCAATTTCCACCCGCAGATATAATTTACTTCAAACAGGAATAACATACAGCAAAACCGTGTTAGATAATATCCCGATTTCAAACTGGAAACATTCATAGCTGTGACCTCTGACACACAAACGTATTTTTAAGTGGTTATGAGGGCACCATATATCCGTATGAAGTAAATAAACACCGTAAACACATGACCATTGCCGAGAATATCCTCACATTCAACGACTCGCTCGATCTGGACGACTCGCAACTACCCGATGGCATCTCCGTGATGAACCCGTTCCGGGGAAAGTATTCGGAAGCGATCCGGGACGTGACTTCCCTCTTCTACCGCCGGTTTTATTCCGATTCCGAACCCCGGCACATGATCCTGGGCATCAACCCGGGACGATTCGGAGCGGGCGTGACCGGTGTTCCGTTTACAGACACAAAGAGAATGAGGGATGTTTGCGGGATCGATATCTCGATTGACCCGACCCATGAGCCCTCCTCGGTGTTTGTCTACGAAGTAGTGGATGCATTCGGGGGACCGGACCGGTTTTACAGGAAATTCTATATCAACTCAGTGTGTCCGCTGGGGTTCACCCGCCGGAATGAAAAGGGTAACGAGGTGAACTACAATTTTTATGACGATCGGGAGCTGCAGGAGGCGGTGACTCCGTTTATTGCCGCGTGTATCGAACGACAGATCTCTTTTTGCGGGGCTGTCGACCGTTGCTACTGCATGGGACGGGGCAAAAATTTCAAGTATCTGAATGCGCTGAACAAAAAGACCGGATGGTTTGGTGAATTGGTCCCGCTGGATCATCCCCGGTTTGTGGTTCAGTACCGTTCAAAAAGGTTGGCGGAATATGTAACGCAGTATGCCGATACTCTTGCGGCGGCAGGACTTTCCCCGGTTCGAATCTGAAAAAAATACCGGTAATATCTGCCAAACCGGCACGAGATCATCGTATTTCACTCCCCAGAATAATTCCGCACCAGGATTACCATTTCGCAAATACTTCTACAAGAATACTTCACTGGGAATACTTAATCAGCCTTAATTCATCTGATCCGGAATACGTACCCGGTTAAAACTAAGGACTACAGCAACATGGATGCCGGATTTTCCAGCAATTTCCGCACCGTTAAGAGGAATTCCGCCGATTTGGCGCCGTCGGCCACCCGGTGATCGCTTGACAACGTAACCTTCATGCGCTTACCTGGCACAATTTGTCCGTTTTCGACGACAGGTACATCCCGGATCGCACCAACGGCCAATATACATGCATTCGGTGGATTGATGATCGCTGTGAATTCTTCGATTCCGAACATACCAAGGTTGCTGATGGTGAAGGTGCTGCCTTCCCAATCCTCCGGCTGCAGTTTTTTATCTCGTGCTTTCTCAGCCAAATCCTTGGTTTCCAATGAGATATCACGAAGTCCTTTCTGGTCGGCATGACGGATTACCGGAGTGAGCAATCCGTCATCGATCGCCACAGCCACCGCGATATTCACATCTCCGTGCATCCGGATCACATCACCCACCCAGGAGGAGTTGATCCAGCGGTGCTGCCGAAGAGCAACAGCACACGCTTTGACCACCAGGTCGTTAAAGCTGATTTTCACATCGCTGACTTCGTTCAGGGCCGTTCGTGCCTCGATCGACTTCTTCATATCGATGTCGATGGTCTCGTAGAAATGCGGATAGGTGTACTTGCTTTCGGCCAGACGCTTGCCGATGGCCTTGCGCATCTGTGACACTTTGACGTCCTCGTCCTTCCTCAGGCTGGAGCCTGCAACGACGGGTTGTACCTTAGCTGATTTGTCGGCGTCTGCTTCCTTGTAGCCTTCCACATCAGCTTTTACTACACGTCCCTGTGGACCACTGCCTTTGATATTCTTCAGATCGACACCCTGGTCCTCGGCCATTTTCCTAGCCAGAGGCGAAGCTTTCACTCGCTTGTCGGATTCGTCACTCTTTGCGACCTCCCCGGATTTCTCTTTAATCCCGGCATCGGCTTTTTTTCCGTCGACCGTTATCTTCTCAGCATCCGATATCTCCGAATCCTTTTCCGATTCAACATCATTCGATCTCGTTGCGACCTTATCGGCTTCACTATCTCCGTCCTTCTTATCAGATTTCTTATCAGAATCTTCGTCCTTCTTATCA